>PAWK01000061.1 GCA_002714195.1 Gammaproteobacteria bacterium
GTATATTGATTGGACCCCATTTTTTATTACATGGCAACTTAGTGGTAAATATCCAAATATACTTAAAGACGAAAGTATCGGAAGCGTAGCGACTGATTTATTTAATGATGCTCAAATATTGTTGGAAAAATTAATAAACGAGAACTTATTAAGAGCTCACGCAGTAGTAGGATTTTGGCCAGCAAAAAGAGTAGGACCGAATGATGTGGCAGTTTTGAATAATGACAACGATGAAAATATAGAGAGTACATTTCATTTCTTAAGACAACAAATGACTAAGGATTCTAGCCTTTCAAATCTATGTTTAGCTGATTTTATCGCTCCCGAAGGTTCACCGGCCTCAGATTTTATTGGGGGCTTCGTAGTGACTGCTGGCATCGGCGAAGAGATGTTATCTAAAGCGTATGAGAAAGAAAACGATGATTATCAATCATTATTAGTCAAAGCACTCGCTGACAGGTTAGCTGAAGCATTCGCTGAACACATGCATGAGCGAGTCAGAAGAGAATTCTGGGGGTATAGTGCAGACGAATCTTTGAATAGTGAAGAACTCATTTCGGAGGCTTATCAAGGCATAAGACCAGCACCAGGTTATCCAGCGTGTCCGGATCATTCTGAAAAGGAGACTTTATTCAAATTGCTTGATGCAGAAAATAAAATTGGTGTTAAGCTAACGGAAAGTTATGCCATGCGGCCAGCCGCATCAGTGAGTGGCCTATATTTTTCGCACCCAGAGTCGCGTTACTTTTCCGTAGGCAAGATCTCAAAGGAACAAGTTTACGACTTAGCGGACCGTAAAGCGATGAACAAACAAGCATTGACTACACTTTTATCGCCAAACCTGTAATTTTATGTTACGAAGCTAATTGCTTTAGTCCTCAATAATTTAAAATATCGCGCTTTAGTTATAAGTTTTTATTTAGTTAGTTTTTTCAATTAGAGTTATGAAAAATAGCGAGCGATCGTTAGATCATATATAGAATCCCATGTATAGATACGATCAATATGATCATCAAATGCTCTCTGATCGCATTGAACAATTTCGAGATCAAACCGAGAGATATCTTTCAGGCAAGCTGAGCGAAGCTGAGTTCCTGCCCTTACGCCTCCAAAATGGGCTTTATGTTCAGCGTTTAGCACCCATGTTAAGAGTCGCAGTGCCGTATGGTATGTTGTCGTCTGCGCAGTTAAGAAAATTAGCGTACATAGCAAACCATTATGACAAAGGCTATGGCCACTTAACTACCCGCCAAAATATACAATTTAATTGGCCTGCTATTGAAGATGTACCAGACATCTTGGAGGATCTTTCTAAGGTAGAAATGCATGCCATACAAACTAGTGGAAATTGCATTAGGAATACTACCACAGATCAATTTGCTGGAGTCTCATCAGAAGAAATCGAAGATAGCAGACCTTACTGTGAGCTTATTAGGCAATGGTCTTCATTTCACCCAGAATTTGCGTACCTTCCCAGGAAATTCAAAATCGCAGTTTGTGGTACTCGAACCGATCAAGCCGCGACTCAAGTTCATGATATAGGTATCTACTTAAAAAAAGATTCTAATGGAACTGTTGGGTTCCAGATCCTTGTCGGCGGCGGTTTGGGTCGTACACCAGTAATTGGGAAAGAAATAATTGACTTCGTGGAAAAGCCACATCTACTGACTGCACTCGAGGCAATACTTAGGGTATATAATCGACTAGGGCGTCGTGATAACAAGTATAAAGCACGCATAAAGATACTCGTTAAAGAAACTGGCGTCGATCGGTTTAAAACTTTAGTCATGCAGGAATGGAAGGAAATAAAAAATGGGCCTCTAACCATCACAGAACAAGAGATAAAAAGATGTAAAGATTATTTCATCGATCCAAATTATGAAAAATTATTAGATGCTCCAGATACGCTAATATCAGAACTTCACAACAACGTATTATTCAAATCCTGGTATGACCAAAATGTCAATTCCCATAAAAGGCCAGGCTATTCTATAGTAACTGTCTGCTTTAAAGAGACTGGCATAGCTCCAGGGGATATCTCCGATGTTCAATTAAACCTGGTAGCAGATCTAGCAGATGAATATAGTTTCAGCGAAGTGAGAGTAACGCACCATCAAAATATTGTATTGGCTAACGTAAGACAATCAGACCTCCCCGCTCTCTGGCATAAGTTAAGTAATGCCTCTTTATCGACCGCTAATCTGGGATTGCTAACAGATATGATCTGTTGCCCAGGAGGCGATTTTTGCGCTTTAGCCAATGCAAAATCACTTCCAATTGCGGAATCAATTCAGCGTCAGTTTCCTAACGAGGAAATCTTGAGAAAGATCGGAGCACTTAGAATTAATATCTCTGGCTGCATGAATGCCTGCGGTCATCATCATGTGGGGAATATCGGAATTCTTGGTGTCGATAAAAAAGGTGAAGAGTTCTATCAGGTCTCACTTGGTGGTTCATCGAGAAATCAGGCAAGCATAGGCAAGATAATTGGACCCGCGTTTTCTGAAAGTGAAATTCCTATCGTCATTCAGACAATTGTCGACACCTATTTAAGCTTGAGAATCTCTAAAGAAGAATTTATAGACACCTACAAAAGAGTAGGGATTGAGCCCTTCAAGGAAAAAGTTTATGCAAACACTGATTAATAGAGGCTCAGTGATTCAAGACAGTTGGACATTAGTCTCTGAGGCTACTGGTCCAGAGATTCTAGATGTTATTAAAGGTAAGGACTTAATTGTTCCTAAAAAATTTTGGAATCTTTATAAAGCTGATATCGAAAACTACTCTGCTAGAATTACTATATGGCTCGACAGCGACGAACTTGTCGAAGAGATACGAGATGACCTACATCGCTTTCCTTTAATCGCGCTGAACTTTCCTGTTTTCTCAGATGGCCGCCCATATACCTCAGCAAGAGAGCTAAGGCAGATTCTCAATTTCTGTGGCGAAATCAGAGCAATTGGGGATGTATTGAGGGATCAAATTTTCTATATGTCTCANTGTGGTTTTGATTCTTTTCTTTTGAGATATGACCAGGACCCAGATTCCTGTATAAGAGCTCTACAAGATTTCAAAACCAACTACCAAAGCACTATTCTGGAGCCAAACCCACTGTTCAGGCGCCGTTAACCCGTAAGATTCAATAAGAATCTTCCTCGAGCCTTACCACCCAAGATCAAGTCGAGTTTATTTGGTAACTCATCCATTACGATTTCTGTACTCAAACTTTCAAGAGCATCTATTTTCCAAATACTACCAAGCTTTTTCCAAACATCCTCTTTAGTTGCCAAAGGCAGTTCCACGGAATCAACACCTAGTAAATTTACCCCGCGAAGAATGAACGGTAAAACGGTGGATTTAAAACTGGGTGATTCCACTAAGCCGCAAGTAGCTACGCTTCCACTATATCTAATTTGTTTCAAGATATTGACTAGGGTCTCACCTCCCACGACATCTATCGCCCCAGCCCATTTCTCTGATAATAATGGTTTTTTTGTAGCTTCACTCAGCTCTTGTCTAGCAATCACCTTAGCTCCAAGGCCTTCAAGAAAACTAACCTCAGAACTTTTACCTGTGCTGGCTGTTACATCAAAGCCTAACTTTACCAATAAAGCGACCCCTAACACACCAACTCCTCCTGTTGCACCTGTAACTAATATTTCCCCTGAATCCTGAACCAATCCTGAGCCAATTAACTTCTGCACACATAGAGCGGCTGTCAAACCAGCCGTACCTAAGATCATACTTTCTTTTAAAGTTAAGTTCTTTGGNCGTCGCACAACCCAACCTGCGGGCACACAAATGTACTGACTGAACCCACCATCTGTGTTCATCCCAAGGTCATACCCAGTTACAATAACCTCATCACCTGGGGTTAACTCACCAGATTTTGACGAAACCACAATTCCCGCTGCATCAATTCCTGGCGTATGCGGATAATTACGTGTGACCCCTTTGTTTCCTGAGGTAGAAAGTGCATCTTTGAAGTTTAACGAAGAATAACTAACCTTTATCAACACATCGTTGTCTGGCAAGTCTTCGATAGACCGACTGACGATAGCCGATCCGAATTTATTCTCCGAAGTTTCAGAGACCCTAAACGCTGTGAAAGAATGATCTGTCATTTATGCCTCTCTACTGATAAATATCATTATTTGATTTGCCGAACCAACGATTCAAAAGTCGATCAGCAGATTCTTCCAAGAGGCTAGCTAATCTTACTTGAAGGGATTTTTTTATTTCAAACTCGATTTCATATACCTCTGAAGTTTCACACGCCTCAATCACACACTCATCACTAGTCTTAATCTCATCCACCATATATCTATCTTTTGCTTGGGTCCCCACCCATGTCTCGCCTGTGGCTATGGAATCTATCTCAACGCTAGGGCGATAGGTTTTAACCCAGTCCTTAAATATATTATGTATATTCTCTACATCCTCTTGAACCTTGTCCTTGCCTTTGTCGGTAATCTCACCAAAATGAGATAAAGTCCTCTTATATTCACCAGCGCTAATCATCTCATAATCGACATCATATTTTTTTAACACCCGATGAAAATTAGGGAGCTGCACTAAAACACCAATAGAACCAATAATGGCAAACGGCGCCGCGACCAACTTATCTGCGAGGCAGGCCATCATATAACCACCCGAGGCTGCTACTTTATCAACGCAAATAGTTAGAGGAATTTTTTGATTTTTGATTCTCAATAATTGAGATGAAGCTAATCCGTACGCATGGACCATACCACCAGGGCTCTCTAATCGCAGAATAACCTCATCACTATCGGTCGCCATTGATAGTACTGCTGTAATTTCTTCTCGCAGAGAAGCCACAGCATCTGCTGCAATATTTCCTTCGAAATTTAGGACAAAATATCTTTTGACTTTGGTATCTTCTTCGCCTATTAACTTTTTCTTCTTTTTCTCTTGGTCTTTAGCTTTCTTTTTTTCGATTTTTTCGATCGCTTTTAATTGGTCCTTGTCTAAAACAGAATCTCTTAAGGCGTCTCTCAATTCATCTATGTGCTCATTGATTCGACTTACTTTAATGCTCCCTTTTTTATCTCCTTTTCTGTTTTTCTGTCCTGCCGAGCTAATTAAACCAACCACTATTCCGATAGATATGACAATCGTAACAGCCTTGGCCAAAAACATACCGTAATCAGTAATAAAATCCAAAGTACTCTCCTGCGCGAAACTAGATTCAAATTAAAATTAGTCTAGATATTTGTTTGAATCGGTTATTTTATGCTTTTATTTGTTCAATTTCCTCTTTATAAAGCTGAATCAATTCTCCCGCCACGCTTATCTTAGGAGAGGGTACCGAAGGCAAATCGAAAATATCAAACCACGCAGCCTCCTCGATCTCAGATGGCTCTGCAACGATCTCTCCCGAGACGTAATCCGCATGAAAACCTAACATCAACTGGCTTGGAAATGGCCAAGACTGACTCTTTTTGTACCTCACATTATCGACAAATACACCCACCTCTTCTTTTATTTCCCTATGGACTGTAGACTCTGCACTCTCTCCGATCTCTATAAAGCCCGCTAAGCAACTAAAGAAACCTGTTCGAAACCTCGCATTACGAGCTAACAAAATTTCGTTTCCTTTAGTTATAAGTACTATCACGCATGGATTGATACGCGGAAAATATTGAATTTGGCACTCCGGACAGTGCAACACTCTCTGTCTGTAAGCAGGTGATGTCCTATTACCGCATGAGCCACAATACTTGTGCGATTTGCTCCAATCAATTATTTGGTTTGCCTTTCCCACGAGCACAAATTCGGAATTCATATCGGAAAATATTAAGCTNCGTAACGAACGACACTCGGCTGATAANGTATTCGTAATGTTTATATCAAGTTCCGATGTAAAAACACGCTTATCGGACGCTTCTACGAGAAAAAAAACCGAGTCGGAAGGAATATATTGAGCTATTGCTTTAACTGTCCAAAGGTACCTATCGTCGGCAACAATAACTTTGTTCTCATGGAACAAAACCACGTTATCTGAACTTTTTAATTCATCTAATCTGGCAAAATAACTAATATCAACACCTCAATATGTTGAAATTGTAAAGATAACTAAGAAAGATTAAATTCAAACTTCAAAAATAATGACCCCTGCAATCAATCCAATCGATTGCAGGGGATATGAAACTAAAGAGCGGGAGCGGAAAAGAAGTCCCAAAAAGTGTACATAATAATAGTGCAGGTCACTAATGTCGCTAGCATAATCGGCAAACCTTTTTTCATCCATAAGAGTGGCGTTATCGCTAAGCTAGGATCGTTGGCATCCTTTGCCATCCGCTCCGAAATAGTGACAATAAAAACATTTGCTGTTGAACCAATATGGGTTCCGTTACCACCCATTCCAACGCCAGCAGCAAGCCCCCAAAGGAGTGGGGTAACATTAATACCTTGAGTTTCCATCCCAGCAATAATTGGAATCATTGCTGCGGTAAAAGGTATGTTATCAATCGCAGCCGATAAAACAGCTGCCACCCACATCAATATTAAGGTAGCTGACATTAGATCCGCCTGAACGTATGGGATAATAAATTGTCCCAAGTATTCCAAGAATTGACTATGCTCAACGCCACCAACAATGATGAAAAGCGATATAAAAAACATCAAAAGTGCTAGTTCAGTATGGTGGAACGCCTCTTCCATATCTATATCTTTACCTATAAAGATTAATGCTGACAATCCCAAAGCCGTTACAAACCAGGGCTCCCAGTGCAATGCATTATGCATTATGAAACCGATAGTCATTACACCAAGTACACCGACAGCTCCATACCAAGTTCTTGGGTCAGATAAAGGCACGCGATCCTGTAAATCGAGTTCTTCTGGCACCGTTGCCAACTCTTCTTTGAATATAAAGCGCAACATAAACAAAACAACGATCCAAGCTACAAGCACCATCCAACCCATGTGTATTAGAAAAGTATTGAAATCTATACCAAATGCNGACCCAATCATTAAATTTGGTGGNTCACCNACCAAAGTCGCCACCCCGCCTGTATCAGACAGCAGAGCAGCTGCCAAAAGAAACGGAATAGCGGGTACTTTTAATGCTTGGCAAATTAATATGATCAATGGCCCGAAAATTACCACAGTTGTTACATTATCAAGAAGCAAAGATAACCCTGTAACAAGAGAACCGATTAATGCTAAAAGCAGAAACAACCGGCCTTTACTAAAATCTGCACACCAATAGGCTAGCCTCTGAAATCCACCCGTTGGTATCATAATTGAGACAATCGTCATCATACCGCCTAAGAGAAAAACGACGTTCCAGTCAATTGCATGGACTGCCTCTTCTGGATTATAGAAACCCATTATCTGACCACCCACGATCATAATTGCGGCTCCGGCCATAGCCGATTTAACACGATGGATCTTATGTATTTCCTCTGTAAAAACAGCAATAAACGTGAGGGTCAAAATTATTGCTGACACCAACATATCGTTATTCCAAACTAAGGTTTCCATCTATAATTTTCCTCACTAATTTTTTCGTGTTATTTTTTATATTTAGGGGCGTTATGACCAATCTTCTCTGATGATCTTATTGCCAAGCCTACTTATTGCAGATGACTTTNTGACACGCCAAAGCGTCTAGATACTAGTCTTTTGCTCTGTGCTATTCAAGATATTTCTGGAAGTATACACCTGTTATAAGCTTGATTTGATTAGCCATCTTTATTCACCCTATTCGGGTGAATCCAAGGAAAGCCATAGACACCCTTGATCACTTTTCTCGTTAATATCCTTAAGGCGAGCATCGTGGGCTTCCAATTCTTCTGGACTAGCTGAATAAACGGGTATCTGATCTGCTCTATATTTAGTTTCTCTGGAATTCTCTCCAGCCTGGCTTGTATTTTCATCCTCTCTTAGCGAAAGGCTTGATTGACCGCTTGTCATAGCGAGATAGACATCTGCTAAGATTTCTGCATCAAGAAGCGCTCCGTGTAAGTCTCTGTGGGAATTGTTAATCTCGTAGCGTTTGCATAAAGCATCGAGACTATTCCTTTGGCCAGGATGCTTATTCCGAGCAAGNACTAATGTATCCAGAATAGTGCAATAGTCACTTAATTTGTTTTTTTGAAGTCGCAGCTTTCCAAATTCGCTATCGATAAAAGCGGCATCAAATGGAGCATTGTGAATAATTACTTCAGAGCCTTCGATAAAACTACAAAACTCATGATAAATTTCACTAAACTTAGGCTTATCAGACAAGAATTCTGATGTAAGACCGTGAACTTCTATCGCAGCTTCATCAATTTCTCGACCGGGGTTTAAATACACTTGAAAATTTCTACCGGTCAATTTCCTATCTTCAATCTCAACACATCCAATTTCTATAATTCGGTGCCCTTGAGTTGGGTCAAGTCCTGTCGTCTCAGTATCTAACACTATTTGCTTCATTTAGATCCCTGCAGTTCATTTTTTACGATAACTAAATCTCAGATCAACTCATCTATGCCCTTGTTAGCTAGCTGATCCGCCATTTCGTTCTCTATGTGGCCACTATGACCTTTTACCCAAGACCATTCTAGCTCATGCTGGTTAATCAGCTGATCAAGCTGCATCCATAAATCGACATTCAATACCTGCTTCTTCCCAGCTGTTTTCCAACTACGTTTCTTCCAATTCTCCAGCCACTCCGTTGCACCGGTCATCACATATTTTGAGTCGGTAGTTATCTTAACTTTGCAAGGCTTAGTCAAAGCAGATAAACCTTCAATAACCGCCTTTAGCTCCATCCTATTATTAGTAGTCGTAAATTCACCTCCATACAACTTTTTTTCCGCGTCCCCGTATCTAATCAGCACACCCCAGCCTCCAATACCTGGATTTCCTCTGCATGCACCATCAGAATATATCTCTACGACTTGTTTCATAAAGATATCTTCAATTCAATAATGTTTGATCTTAGCATTCTCTGTAATTGGTATTGATGACCCTGCCGCCCTAATTTGTCGCCGCCGGCTCAATGATACTATGGGAGTGATTGGAATCACCTGTTTAACGCATTGAATATAATAAGACCCTCCAAATGGGCTTTTTAACTTTTGCCCCAATTTTTCAAATCTATCAGCATGATTTAAAATTCTACTTATACCAAAAGGTAAAAAGTGTAAGCTAGTCCCCGATGCAGTAGTTTGTAAGCTTAACAATTTTAACCAGTCATTAAGCCGATTCATTGATAAAAATCTACCTTCCCATGGCAATGATTTTTTTCTTTTTAATAACCTCCATAAACCCCAAAAGCTAACTGGATTAAATCCGATTATAAGCATCTGCCCTCCAGGTCTTAGTACGCGGGTTACTTCTCTTAATAACTCATGACTATCGTTGGTAAAATCAAGTGCATGATAAAGAACTATCGAGTCAATACTATCATTTGAAAGCGGGAGGCTTTCGCAATTTGCGACTGTTTTCCCCACACCAGGATACCACTTTGGTGCAAAAATAATCTTATGACCAGCTGGGCTATCTCCAATCAATTCCTGGTGTCCATTAAGGCCAACTTGTAAAATATGATATCCGAATAAGCGGGATATAATACTTTCTACTGACGACTTTTCGAGCTCAAAGGCTTTTCTTCCCAAAGGAGAGCGATACCAATCGCTAATTGAGGCGCATGAGATAGCCTTGCCCTTATTATCTGCTCCTTTGAGCTTTTTGATATATTTTTGCAAAGTGTTCGCTCTGTTTTCTCAAGTATAGATTAAGCTATCCCGTTACTCGCTAAATAATACTAGTTACAAACGGAACTTGTAATCATTTCAATACTCTATATTATGAGCAAACTTGAGTTTTTTCTCTACCCATGGGTTTTATAAATTATATATATATCAGATAGTTAAAACTTTCTGATGGCTAATTTTTTTAAGTTAATTAATCAACGATTTAGAAGTATTTATGCGCTCAACTAGTTTACCTTCATTTAGACGTTTATTAGTACTAGCTGCTCAACTTGCTTTATTGGTTGCATGTCAATCCGCAACGAGAGTAAAAATGGTAGAAATAGAGGAAANTCTACATGAAGTAAACGAAGNCGGAAGTCCCATTCAAATCTCAGAAAAAAAGTCNCCTANNCCAGNCCAAGAATTAGATGTAATTGAAAAGTCNGACAATTTATGGGACAGGCTTCACACGCAATTTNNACTGGAAAAGCACTATGAGAATTCAGCAGTTGATAAAGANTTANCTGCATATATTTATAATCAAGCGTACTTTGATCGGATTACTGAGAGAGCGGAGCCGTTTCTCTTTTGGATCGTCAGTGAAATTGAGCGAAGAAATCTACCAATGGAACTTGCATTAATTCCAATTGTTGAAAGTACCTTCAACCCAAATGCNTACTCTCCAAAACATGCGGTAGGCTTGTGGCAGTTCATNGGTCCAACCGCTAAGAGTTTTGGCCTGCAACAAGATTGGTGGTATGACGGTAGGCGAGATCCCAGAGCCTCAACCGTCGCTGCTNTAGATTTNCTCGAACAACTATATGCAGAATTTAACGAGGATTGGCTGCTAGCGTTGGCTGCTTATAATACGGGCCAGGGAAACGTCAATCGCGCAATCAGAAGAGCAAAAGTAGATAAAAGCAATGCCAACTTCTGGTCGTTACCTTTGCCGCGAGAAACGAGAACTCATGTTCCTAAAATACTCGCTTTAGCAAAACTAGTTTCGAATAGCAAAAAGTATGGGGTAGAACTGGCACCAATCGAGAATAANGAGCCACTNGCACTTATTGAAATAGATTCNCAAATAGATCTCGCTCANGCCGCNAAGTTAGCCAANCTAGACTATCGAGAACTTAGGAGGTTGAATCCAGGATATCTTCAGTGGGCAACTCATCCAGACAATCCTCAAGTAATAGCCGTCCCAATTAANCATGCNGTTTTTTTGAGAGATGGAATTTCTGAACTGGGACCTGATCGTTTTATTTCTTGGGATAGATATGAGATCGAGCCAGGAGATACTCTCTCGGGTATAGCTATTAAGACCAGAACAGAAGTAGAGGTTATAAAAGCTGCCAACCAAATTAGCGGAAGTCGGATAATTGCTGGAGATTCGTTACTCATTCCGCGGACAACCGACCCCTCTCTACTGGCTAACATGAACCAAGGCCAGCTTAATGGCCGCAGGGTTCTACCTACACCAAACATATATATCGTCCGAAAGGGTGATAACCTATGGAAAATTGCAAAACGATTTGACGTTAAGTCAAGGGATATAGCGCGTTGGAATAACATATCACTCGAATCTATCCTTAAACCAGGACAAGAACTAAACCTCGAGTTTGTTACAAGCTCTACTCAAAATACTGAAATCTCCAACAATGCTAGCGCAGAAAGCTATCGTGTAAGGACAGGAGATGCAATGATAGTGATAGCCCAGAGATTTAACATAGAGCTCGCAAGCCTATTAAGATGGAACAATCTGACTACAAGTGATTTAATCTTTCCTGGTCAACTAATAAGAATAATACCGCCCGAAACAAATTAAAGTCAGTAATTGCGAGCATGGTCCAGACGCAAACTAATTCCCATTCCTTCTTGGGCCACCCTCCCGGATTATCAACTCTATTTTTCACTGAAATGTGGGAAAGAATGAGCTATTACGGAATGAGAGCCCTCCTCGTTCTATTTATGACGCTTAACCTACAGGAAGGGGGACTTGGGCTAACTGTGGCTTCCGCTACAGCTATTTATGGTATCTACACTGGGGCTGTCTATTTCTTTGGTTTACCTGGCGGCTGGTTAGCTGATCGTTTAATAGGCGGGCAAAATGCAATCTATTATGGTGGACTGATCATAATGATTGGTCATATTTTTCTGTCGATTCCAAGCAATTATACATTTTTTATGGGGCTCTTTTTCGTCGCGCTAGGGACAGGTCTTCTAAAACCGAATATTGGGGCTTTAGTCGGACAACTCTATGACGATAAAACTCATCGACGTGANGCAGGTTATGCGATTTATTATATGGGGATTAATATAGGATCGCTAATCGGCGGTTTAATTTGTGGCTGGATACAAGTTAATATTGGTTATCATATCGCTTTTGGAGCGGCTGCAGTTGGAATGGGGATCGGTCTAGTCCAATTCCGGCTGACGTCATACAAGCTAAAAGGTAACGCAACGAGACCAACCCTTCCTCTTTCAACAACCGGGCTACAAGTAACCAAGATCTCGCTTCTTATCTGCGCTCTGCTATCGGGAACGTNCATAGTCTTGCTAATTGCCGGTCAGATCATTCTNNANCCTGTCTCAATAGCTAGATATACCACGATAGTAATCACTTCATTATTCTTAATATACTTCACTAGTTTTTTAANTTTTGAGAAATTCAGTTCGAGTGAACAAAGGGCTATGNTTGCGTTTNTATTAATATGCGCTGCATCTACCCTATTTTGGGCTGGTTTTGAGCAAGCTGGATCATCTCTAAATCTCTTCGCCCAAGATTTTACTGATCGGCTAATTGGAGNCTTTGAGATNCCTACAGCCTGGTTCCAATCAGTTAATTCACTATTCGTTATATTATTATCTCCTTTCTTTGCTTCGATTTGGATTAATCTTAGCAGACGATTAGTAAGACCTAACTATGGTGCTAAGTGCGCTATTGGTTTGATAATCATGGCTTCTGGCTTTATCGTCATGTTCTTTGCTGCTCTGTCAGCTAGTTCAGGTCTCAAGGTTTCACCAAGCTGGCTTATCTCTACCTATTTTCTGCACACTGTTGCAGAATTGTGCTTAAGTCCAGTAGCTCTGTCTGCTGTAAGTCAGCTATCTCCAAAACGATTTACAGGCCAGATGATGGGGCTCTTTACATTAACTTATTCTATTGGAAGCCTGGTAGCTGGATTAATTGCTGGCAAGTTCGATCCGGAGAATATTCAAGAAATGCCTTTTCTCTTCCTTCAAATCAGTATTTTTTCACTTGTAGCAGGGGTTCTAGTTGGTATCTGCGGNCTATTGATTAAGGATTGGGAAACGGTAAAGAATCGGAGATAAATTTGTATTATTATTTAGTCATATTAATAAGGAATTAAGCCCATGAGTTTTTTGTCAGGAAAAAAGGTATTNATACTAGGAGTGGCAAGCAAATTGTCTATCGCTTCNGGAATTGCTAATGCCATGNACAGAAATGGAGCTGAGCTTGCNTTCACCTATCAAANTGAAAAACTCAAAGATCGAGTTATCGGATTTGCCGAAGGCTGGGGTTCGAAAATGGTTTATCCTTGCGATGTCACGAACGACCAAGAAATCACCGACCTTTTTTCTAGATTAAGTGATGATTGGCAAGAATTGGATGCCATTGTCCACTGTTTAGCATTCGCTCCTGCCCATGAACTTAATGGAAATTACGTAGACGTTACAACTCGACAAGGGTTNCTTTTGGCTCACGAAATTAGTTCTTACAGTCTTGTCGCACTTGCTCAAAAAGGAAGAGAATTGATGTCTGGTAGAAGTGGCTCAATTCTTACTCTAAGCTACCTTGGCGCGTTACGAAGTCTTCCGAACTATAATGTCATGGGGCTCGCTAAAGCAAGTTTAGAAGCAAATGTAAGGTATATGTCAGCTAGCCTTGGTCCGGAAGGCACTCGGGTGAATGCCATATCAGCAGGTCCCATAAAAACGCTGGCCGCGGCCGGTATAAAGAGCTTCCGAAAGATGCTCGAACATAATGCAAAACAAACACCTCTNAAAAGGAATGTTACTATCGATGAGGTAGGGAATGCGGCTGCATTCTTATGCTCAGATNTAGCCTCGGGCATCACCGGTGAAGTGCTTTATGTAGATGGCGGATTTAATACCACAGCTATGGGTACCATCATTGACTAACAGAATCATCGANTTAGAAAGCCTGCTCGANACTAGTCTGAATCTCCGAATTTTCACGNANCGATGACATGTAGGCTTGNAAATCATTNTTCCCTAAATCTGTTTTAATTGAGTCNAGCAAGGNCGACACTTGTTCCTNAGGGATAGAGTCNATAGANCCTTNGTTAACCTGATCTAATTCAATCAAAACAAAGGTCCCATTACTTAGTGTTAAATTCGANCGTNGNACCTCGTCCTCAGGTGTCGCTAAGCTGAAAACTTCATTCACAATTTCACTATTTACTACNAAAGAATTTCTTCCAATTTCAGTTTCGGCAATCCATGTTAATTCGTTCTCGGATAGTAACTCTTCTATCGAACTCTCATCCTCTAACGCTATTAGTAATTGATTACCAAGTTCTTGAACGGCCTCTTGCTCCATTTGGGTTCGAATAATTACTGCGATCTCGGCATCTACCTCCATCAGAGGCGAGACAGAGGCTTCCCTAAATTCAAGTACGCGAACAACCAGCGATTGAGAATCGCTTAGTTCAATTACATCGCTATTATTTCCGTCAATCAGAACCTCATCTGAATAAGCAGCATCTATAACATTTAAGTTTGAAAAAATACCGCTTCCTCCTGAACGAGGAGTCGGGTCGGTTCTCTGAATTTGAAGGGCTAGCTCCTCCTCTATGGTCAGCAAGTCGCCAGTTTCAAAAGCTAAATTTGATAAATCTTGTAAGCGTTCAGAGTAAATTCTCTCAACTTCTGAGCTTGTTAATTCCCTTTCTATTCTACTTCTGACTTCTTCAAAGGCGGGAAAACTATTGTTTGCTTCTTGTGTAAGCTTTACCAAATGGACACCAAACTCCGATACAACAGGAGATGAAACTTCATTCAACGTCAACAAATTAAGAGCCTCTTCTATTACTACCGGAAACGCCGTCCCGTCTGAGTACCCTATGTCTCCGCCTTCTTCAGCTGATACTGTATCAATAGAGAGCTCTAATGCTAAATCAGAAAATTCTTCGCCTTCCGCAATTCTAGTTTTAGCATTTGAAGCTAATTCAATCGCTGCTTCCACCGGCACATCGGGGCTTATCTCAAAAAGGATATGAGACGCACGCTTCTCTGATGAACCTTCTAATTCTTCTCTTTCAAGTTCATATTGGACCAACAAATCAGCCTCATTGACATTGAGCTCATCAGTAATAGCGGCCTTATCTAGCAAGACATATTCAAGAATCACTGATTCTTCTTCAGTAAACTGATCTTGGTTATCATTGTANTAAGTCTCAATTTCTNCATCCGGTACAGCNGTTCCCAATGTTCTGGTACCCATAGTGATTGANAGATATCTGAAATCACGGGTCTGTGAGGTTAATTCGGCAAATTTTTCAAATTCCATATCTGTTACAAAGCTAGACGAAGAGAACGCATTAGCTAACTGTGACAGCATCATTCTTTGTTCCAGCGATTCTCTATACATCGGAACAGTGAGTCCTTGTGTAGCCATCGTACGAACTGCAAGGTCTGAATCGAATACACCATTAATTTGAAAGCTCTCCGTTGAAATAATATTCCGATCTATTTTTTCAGACGAAATCGACATNGAATCATCCAAAGCTTTTTGNCGTAATAAAGTTTCTTCTATTAGTTGATTTAGAGCTATGGATTCAAGAAAATTTGGCTCGATGCCACCNAAATCNCCTCCGATCGATGACATTAAATTTTGTATATTTTGATCNAGCTGGAACTGAGATATGTCTTCACCATTTACACTTGCCACGGANGGCGGCTGAGCNAACCCACCGATAATGGATTCAACACCAAAAAGCGCGAAGACTGCGATAATTAAACCAACAATAACTTTGCCAATCGGCCCAAGTGACTTTTCTCTGATATCCTGAAGCATATTTTGCTACCAATTCTGAATTTAANAATAATTCCGAAAATAAAAAGGCGCATCATTGATGCGCCTATCGATCGTGTATAACACAACGAGATTGCTGCCCAAACGCGTTCTCTTGACAGCTAGCCCTAAACTACTAACGTAGTTAACTAAGTCAACACAGATGGAGAACCATCTGTATTTTTTGACCTAACCGTAATTTAAAACGCTAATTTACGTTATTTATTTACTGAATCTTTTAGCGCTTTACCAGCTTTAAAACTCGGCACTCTAGCCGCCTTAATTTGGATGGGCGCACCCGTTTGAGGATTACGTCCAGTCCTAGCCGCTCTATTTTTTGTAGCAAATGTGCCAAAACCAACCAATACCACTGGATCGTCTTTTTGCAATGAACCAGTAATAGCATCAATCATCGCATCTATAGCTCGTCCAGCTGAAGCTTTGGGAAGGTCAGCACTCGCAGCAACAGCATCTATCAGTTCGGATTTATTCACGTTATCCCCTTTTAGTTTTAGTTAAAATATCTAGTTAATCCTAAGTTGAGAACGATTAACTTACGAAAGTTTTGAAACAATGTCTGCGTCAACTTTAAGCACAGATCCTATTGAACATTTTTATGGAGGCCATAGTTTCGTTNTACAACTATAAGTGCCCAAAATTAGCTTATTGAATTAAGTTTTAAAACCAGACTCAACTGATTCTTTATACCAAGCTCCAGAAAGGCATGTCAACCTGAAACACGCGTATTTAGTGGGTATTTATGGTGTTTTCAGAATCTTGGTCATCAATTTCAGCTTGAGCACTCTTTTTCTTTTGATCTGTCTTTTTTAATGACTTCAAAGGCGTCGGTTGAAATTGCAGAGCTGTCTCTAAGACCTCATCTATCCACTTTGCAGAAACAATCTCTAAGTCTTCTTTAATATTGTCAGGAATTTCCGTTAAATCTCGCTCATTATCCGCAGGTATAATGACTGTTTTTATTTTTCCTCTGTGAGCTGCCAATAATTTCTCTTTCAATCCTCCTATTCGAAGAACTTGTCCTTGCAATGTAATTTCTCCCGTCATGGCAACATCAGCTTTCACTGGAATACTTGTAAGGACCGAGACGAGAGCAGTGCACATGCCTATACCTGCACTGGGGCCATCTTTAGGAGTAGCTCCTTCAGGCACGTGAATATGAAGATCTAGTTTTTCGTGAAAGTTTGACCCTAGCCCTAAGGACTTCGCACGACTTCTAACAACTGTCAACGCTGCTTGAATTGATTCTTGCATCACATCGCCTAAGGATCCTGTCTTAATAGTTTTACCCTTACCATCCATGGCGATAGCCTCTATATCTAATAATTCTCCTCCTACCTGCGTCCATGCTAGGCCTTTGACTTGCCCAACTTTATTCTGATCCTCTGCTTTCCCGAAGTCATACTTCTGGACACCAGAATAAGTTTCTAAATCATCGATACTTAAATTCTTTTTCAATTTGCTTAGGTCAGAAAGAGTGTGTTCTTTTACAACTTTTCTACAAATTTTAGCGATTTCTCTCTCNAATCCCCTTACACCAGCTTCTTTCGTATAGAACCGAATCAGATTAAGAATTGAATCTTCATTGAATTCAATTTCTCCTTCTTTCAATCCGTTGTTGCTCCTCTGTTTAGGTACAAGATAACGCTCCGCAATATTCGCCTTCTCATCTTCGGTGTATCCTGGAATTCTAATCACCTCCATCCTATCCAGCAAAGGTGCCGGAATATTCATGCTGTTAGAAGTGCACACAAACATCACTTCAGAAAGGTCATAGTCAATTTCTAAATAATGATCGTTAAAACTATGGTTTTGCTCTGGATCCAAAACCTCGAGCAATGCAGATGCAGGGTCACCTCTATTATCCATGCTCATTTTATCTATCTCATCTAAAAGAAATAACGGATTTCTTACACCTACTTTCGATAATTTCTGCAATAGCTTACCCGGAAGAGATCCTATATAGGTTCTTCGATGGCCGCGAATTTCAGCCTCATCTCTTACCCCACCCAATGCCATTCGAATAAATTTTCTATTTGTCGCCCGAGCAATGGACTCACCAAGTGAGGTTTTACCTACGCCTGGTGGGCCAACAAGACATAATATCGGTCCTTTGAGTTTTTTTACTCGTTTGTGAACAGCTAAATATTCCAGAATTCTCTCTTTTACCTCCTCTAACCCATAATGATCTGACTCAAGAATCTCAGCTGCTTTNTGCAAATCAAGTCTAACCTTCGAGCGCTTTTTCCATGGAACATTAACCATCCAATCTANATATGTTCTCACTACCGAAGCCTCTGAAGACATTGGCGACATCATCTTTAATTTATGCAACTCAGATAACGCCTTATCTTTAGCGTCTTTTGGCATTCCAGCATTATCTATTTTTTGTCTTAATTCTTCTGCTTCATTAGGAACGTCTTCTAGGTCTCCCATTTCTTTCTGAATGGCTTTCATCTGTTCATTCAGATAGTACTCCCGCTGGCTTTTTTCCATCTGCTTTTTAACCCGACCTCGGATTCTTTTTTCGACCTGAAACAGATCTATTTCTGATTCAATTAAGGCCATTAAGTGCTCAATTCGTTCTTTTAAACTANAAAATTCAAGGAGATTCTGTTTTTCGCCCAACTGCAAAGCCATGTGGGATGCAATTGTGTCTACTAGACGTCCTGGGTCATCTATACTNGATATGGATGTCATAACTTCTGGTGGGATTTTTTTGCTTAACTGCACATACTGATCGAATTGCGACAGCAAAGACCTTACCAATACTGACGCCTCTTGTTGAGAAATTCCTTCTGAGACCAACAAGCTCGCTTCAGCTTTAAGTAAATCAGCTTCTCTTTCGATTTTAAGTATTTTTGCGCGNTCTAGCCCCTCAACTAATACCTTTACGGTNCCGTCNGGAAGCCGAATGAGCTGAAGTATAGTGGCAATGGTTCCAATCTCGAATAGTTGATCGGANACGGGATCGTCATCAGATGCATTTTTTTGNGCAACCAATAAAACCTGCTTATCACTAGACATAGCTTCTTCAAGCGCTTTTATGGACTTCGCTCTGCCTACAAAAAGCGGCTGCACAATTTGCGGGTATACGACCACGTCCCGAAGTGGCAGGAGAGGGAAATTAGTTTTGTTAGAGACTTCCACGGACATTTCGTTACCTTTATTTTTCAACTCACGACTATGATGTGGTGTCTATCGGCGAGAAATCAAGACTGAGTCTCAACTTATTCATCAACGGCGGATTGACCTTTCTGATCAACGTTCTCATACATTAATAAAGGTTCGGACATTCCCTCAATAACCGCGGCATCAATTACTACTTTACTAACCTTTTCAAGAGAAGGAATCTTGTACATAGTGTCCAATAAAACCGACTCCATTATAGAGCGAAGACCGCGAGCCCCTGTTTTTCGCTCTTGCGCCCTTCTAGAGATTGCTTTGAGGGCATCCTCTCTGAATTGAATTTCAACATTCTCCATTTCGAACAGTTTCGCATATTGTTTTGTCAAAGAGTTTTTTGGCTCTCGAATGATCCTCACGAGGGCGTCAAGGTCGAGCTCATCAAGAGTAGCGATCATCGGCAAACGTCCCACAAACTCTGGGATCAGACCATACTTAACGAGATCTTCGGGTTCAACAGACTGGAGAGTTTTTCCAACGCTTTGATCATCTTCTGTGGACCTAACCTCTGCAGTGAAGCCGATACCACTCCTATCAGATCTATCTCGAATTATTTTGTCCAAACCGGCAAAAGCACCGCCACAAATGAAGAGAATGTTTGATGTATCTACCTGCAGGAACTCTTGCTGTGGGTGTTTTCGTCCACCTTGCGGGGGCACAGATGCTACCGTTCCCTCAATCAACTTCAATAATGCCTGCTGAACTCCCTCACCTGAAACATCTCTTGTGATGGATGGATTATCGGACTTTCGAGAAATCTTATCTATCTCATCGATGTATACTATTCCGATCTGTGCCTTTTCGACATCATAGTCACATTTTTGCAACAACTTTTGGATGATGTTCTCTACATCTTCTCCCACATAGCCTGCTTCTGTTAAGGTCGTTGCATCAGCAATTGTGAAGGGGACATCTAGAAGTCTGGCTAACGTTTCTGCTAGTAAGGTTTTGCCAGTTCCGGTAGGCCCTACCATGAGAATATTACTCTTACCTAACTCTACATCATCAGCAGACTTTTCATAATTTAGTCTTTTATAGTGATTATAAACTGCCACCGAGAGCACTTTTTTTGCACTATCTTGCCCTATGACATATTGGTCAAGCGTATCTTTGATTTCTTCCGGAATGGGCAACTTACGCTGCTTAGATTCTGCCTCCTTGCCTTGGACTTCCTCACGAATAATATCGTTACACAAATCTACGCATTCGTCGCAGACAAANACCGATGGCCCNGCAATCAGTTTTCTGACTTCATGNTGGCTTTTNCCGCAGAAAGAGCAATATAAGAGCTTGCCGTTTTCGTCGCCTTTGTCATACCTATCATCTGACATGAATTCGATCTACCTTAAATTTTGTTTGACCATGCCCAANATGGTTNCANGTGCNTAGCGTAACACCCATAGTCCTACGCTCAACCGTCTAAGGTTGGATTTATCGATAATTNGAGCTAGAGTCTAGCGTAGTAAATTGCCTGTATCCAAGAGCCTATTTCTCTTTACCAGTACTTTTATTATCTACTCTTTGATGGATTACTTTATCAACTAAGCCATATTCTTGTGCTTCATCTGCGCCCATAAACCGATCTCTCTCAGTATCCTGCGCTATNACANTTGTATCTTTATCAGCATTTANTGCAAGTATTTTATTAAGTTTAGCTCTTAACTCTATGATTTCATTAGCCTGAATCTCTATATCAGAAGCCTGCCCTTGAGCTCCACCACTCGGCTGATGGATCATAACTCGAGAATGAGGTAGAGCCATACGTTTACCTTTGGTTCCACCTGCAAGTAAGAATGCACCCATGCTTGCTGCTTGACCAATACACATCGTACTGACATCAGGCTTTATAAATTGCATTGTGTCATAAATAGACAAACCAGCCGTAACTGAACCGCCGGGCGAATTGATGTAAAGATGTATATCTTTATCAGGATTTTCAGACTCAAGAAACAACATTTGGGCCACAATCAAATTTGCCATATGATCTTCGATGGCACCTGTCAGAAAAATTACCCTGTCTTTTAATAGGCGGGAGTAGATATCATATGACCTCTCTCCTCGAGAGGTCTGTTCGACTACCATGGGTATCAATGCCCCATTTGTTTCGAGAGAGTTTGCCATACAAGTTACATTCTCAATTTGAATTAAGCTTTTAATAAGCCGAGTTAAATTAGATCCATTTAATACTAAATGTTAGTCGTTTAATCAGAACTTTGGGCATTCTGATCCACCGGTTTTATGGCCTCCTGGTAATCCATTCTCTTTTCCGTAACCTTAGCTTCCGTCAATATAAAATCAAAAACTTCGTCCTCTACAACCTGCGACTCGATCGCTGACAACTGTTCCTGATTGCCATAGTACCAATTTATCACCTCATCAGGAGATTCATAAGTGGACGCAAGTTCTTCCACCGTTTCTCGAACCTTTTTAGGATCCGCTTTAATTTCCTGTTCTTTCATGATCTCACCCAANAGAAGCCCCAGCATAACTCGCTTTTCCCCCTGCTTTCTGAAAAGGTCGTCGGGTAAGATGGACGGATCCGGGCTACTGCCCCCCATTTGCTGAATTGCTTGTGTCTTAAGATTTGCAACTTCAGCTTCAACCAATGCCTCGGGAATCTTAAAATCAGCTAACTCAACCAAGGCATCCATTACCGCATTTTTCATTTTATTACGTGTAGCCGCTTTNAGTTCTCTTTCCATATTACTTGATATCTCTGAGCGAAAAGCGGTTTCATCTCCGTCTTCCACACCGAAGCTTTTAAAAAACTCCTCATCCACTTCTGGCAAATTTTGCTCTTTNACGGCGTTTAATATTATTTCAAACTCAACATCTTGACCTGCTAAATCGGAGTTGTGGTATTTATCTGGNAAAGATAAATCCAAAGAAAACTGATCTCCAGACTTTCTGCCAATAATTCCACTTTCAAACCCGGGAATCATCTGTTCCGACCCCAACAGTAAATTTGCTCCTTTGGCAGACCCGCCTTCAAAAGCNACTCCGTCTTTTTTCCCTAGGTAATCTAGATTCACCAAGTCCTTATCTTGAGCCTTTCGATCGACATCAAGCCAACTCTTTTTTTGCTCTCTAAGAGTTTCAATCATTTGATCAATATCTTGATCTGCAACGTCTGCTGCGGGCTTATCAATTATNATATTTTTCAAGTCAGGCAATTCCACATCTGGGTAAACTTCAAAAATAGCAATAAACTTGAGGTCCTTACCTTCATCTGTGTCGATAGGCTCAATCTTCGGCTGACCTGCAGGTTTAAGATCCTCCTGAGAAACGGCATCATAGAATGATTGACTCATAACTTCGCCAATTACTTCCCCACGAACCCCCTTGCCTAATCTTTTTTTCACGACTTTAAAAGGCACCTTTCCTTGCCTAAAACCATTAAGCCTAATAGTTTTTGCCGCTTCTTTTAGACGCAGATCTATATCAGTCTCGATCCTCTCACTTGGGACCGCAATCGTCATTCTCCGCTCTAATCCTTCTGTAGTTTCAACCGAAACTTGCATGTAAACCTCTTTAATCTATACCCAGCCCAATTTCGCGGTGCGTTAAAATCATCCTAGAAAAAACCGGTAGATGCAAAATCTCATCTACCCAATGGTATAATACCAAAAATTTCAGTAAGTTAGTTCAATTCGATCGACAAACGAAGATAGTAATTTTCCCACATAGGAACCCTTGCTGTAAACTCCGGAGCTAAGAGGTTTAACAGTCTCAATTGTGATCTCATGTACACGAAACTGGAAAGACAATAAGTTGCTCACCAAAACTATAAACCTATACAGGATAATTATTGTCCAAGTTGTTGATCAACAATGAACATTTCACGAAATCGGTTTTCAGGTCTTATTCTAGCTGGAGGGAAAGGCTCCCGCATGGGGTTCGTCGACAAACCGCTCCTTGAACTCGGTGACAAAGCCATAATTCAATGGATCTTTTCTCGCTCAGAAAAACACATTGATCATTTCTTAATAAGTTTGAATCGGAATCATTCCAAATACCATAGCTTTGATTATCCACTTATCAACGATCTCCCTGGCTACGCTAACGGTCCATTGATTGGAATATATAGTGCTATGGAATTTATATCTAAAGGCATGGCCAAGAATAAACCAACATATCTAATAACCTTTCCTGGTGATGTCCCCTTTTTTCCGGAAAAGTTAGTACCTAAATTGATGATTGAGATGGAAAAGCACTCTAGAGATGCAGTNATAGCTAGATCTGAAGAACGACTCCAACCTCTTTTCGCAGTATGGGCCCTAACTGCAAAGCAGAAAATAAAGTATAGTATTGAAGAAGGATTATTCGGTCCCCTCCAAATCCTATCAAAACTCAATCACCAAATCGTACCTTTTGAGAAACAATCTGTCTTAGATTTTTTTAATATAAATACTCAAAAAGACTTTAAAACTGCTCAAAAATTACTCAAAAACGAGCAAAAAAATTATGAATAAAATAATGTCAANAATGATGGCTACTTTAAAATATTCTTGTATAGCTCTGATTTTTATAAATAAAATCTCCTTCCTTGATTTTCTAAAACCACTACTAACTAATTGAAATCTATCTAGAAGGTGAGAATTAAGAAACTTAGTAAGAAAATATAAAATCACTCCTATGGCATGTAATTTGCGCCCTTCAATTTGTCATTCACTCAGCTTAAGGTGGAAAAGCTCGCTAGCTTGAGGTAACACGCCTGAAGTTTTAAAGAACTTTTCGAGCATTACCTACCTCAAGCTAGCGGAGACCAATTGCGAGGCAGATATCATGGGAGAAAATCTTCATTCAATAAGAAACCAAGACGTAACAAACTCTATCTCAGGNAAGGCGAATATTTATACAAAACAGGACGTTTGGTACTACACCTGTCCCAACGGCAANAAGGTGGGACCATTCAGATACAGATCTGAGGCAAAATCTAGCCTAGATCAGTTCATGGATCAGTTAAAAAAGAGCATACCGTCAGACTAAAAACTCATGCTTTCTTAAAATCTAAGGAAATAGAGTTAATACAGTACCGTAACCCTGAAGTCGCAATTGGCCCATCATTAAATACGTGTCCTAAATGTGATTTACAGGCACTGCAAATTACTTCCACTCGAGTCATACCTATTGAATTATCTGTGATTTCATTAACTTTTTGACGATCAATAGGTTCATAGAAGCTCGGCCATCCAGAACCAGAGTCATACTTTGCATTCGATGAAAAAAGAACTTGACCACAAGCTCCACAATGATAGGTACCCTCTTCCTTATGGTTTATATAACTTCCGGTAAACGCTCTTTCAGTCCCTTTCTCTCTCAGTACATGATAACGTTGCTTATCCAATAAATCCCGCCACTCTGCATCAGATCTATTTTTCTCTTTCGAGATATTGCCGTCTCCCACCGTGCCCTCCTCTTATGAGCCAATTAGCTACCAGATGTTTGCCGATACTTTGTTACTGTACAATATTCTTAGGCTTCTTATAATACAACCTTAAACTATCTAGTATAAAGACAACTCAGTTCTAATATTTTCTCAACTGATCTAAAAATGGTTATTCATGTCAAAAAAAATTAAACAATCAAAGAAACTAAATGATGTTTGCTATGACATACGTGGGCCAGTATTAGAGAAAGCCAACTCACTAGAGAAACTAGGTCATCACATACTGAAGCTTAACATCGGCAACCCGGCACCTTTTGGATTTGACGCACCCAAAGAGATTATTTCCCATGTTAAAAGTCATCTCCATGAGGCTCAAGGCTATATTGAATCAAAAGGATTAAGTTCAGCTCGCCAAGCAATATTAGAAGAATACGAAGCACAAGGAATAAGGAATCTTCACATCGATGATATCTACTTGGGNAATGGAGTTAGCGAGTTAATTNCGATGTCTATTCAAGCACTTCTGAATGACGGCGATGAGGTGCTAATTCCGGCTCCTGACTATCCTCTTTGGACAGCATCNGTCACATTAAGTGGAGGNAANCCAATACACTATTTGTGCGATGAAAAATCCAACTGGTACCCGTCTATCGAAGATATTAAATCTAAAATCAGTAAAAGATGTCGAGCAATAGTCATTATAAATCCGAACAACCCAACTGGAGCAGTTTATGATAAACAGATTTTGACCGAACTGATTGAACTAGCAAGAACAAACAACCTGATTATTTTTGCTGACGAAATCTATGGAAAAATTACTTTCGACAATACCCCATTTGTACCAATTGCAGCGTTAAGTGATGATGTGCTAACGGTAAGTTTTAGTGGCCTAAGTAAAGCCTATAAATTAGCTGGCTTCAGATGTGGCTGGATGGTTTTATCGGGCAAAAAGAATTCAGCCAGCAGCTATATTGAAGGTATTGATATATTATCCAACATGCGCCTATGCTCAAATGTTCCTGCACAGCTCGCGGTTAAACCAGCCTTAAATAACGAATCTTTTTCCAAGGACCTTATATTGCCAAACAGCAAACTAAAAATACAACGAGATGTCACTTGGAATTCACTAAACGAGATACCTGGGATTAGTTGCGTCAGACCCGCTGGAGCTTTCTATCTGTTTCCAAAATTAGACCCGAAGGTATATGACATAGCTAATGATGAGAATTTAATTCTACACATACTTTCTAAAGAGAAAATACTTTTGGTTCAAGGCAGCGCCTTTAATGTCCAAGATAATCATCACTTTCGTATTGTTTTCCTACCTCCAGCTGAACAATTAGCTGACGCGTTGAAAAGAGTTGCTAGGGNNCTAGAAGAATTTCGCTCTCTTTAGCGATTAAAGCCCGCCNCATGTAAAAACCTNGCNTCTTCCCCGCGCAAATTTCCTGGTGCTACATATTCGCAAAANTCACGCCGTCCACTGAACTTTAATCGGATCATGTCAAAGATAGCTTCCCTATTCGACGNCCCTTGACTTTTTATNNACTGTTTAAATTGTGAACTTACATCCACAATAGGTAGAACCTGATTTAGAATGCCAAGAAAGTTGTTATCATTATTTTCTANACTCAAATTCTTTGTTTGCAAATATCGGTCTGTTNCGTCATCAAAATCAAAGCAACGGCAAAACTCTTTAAAAATTCTAAGCGACGCAGTTCTTTTNGCATTTTTACTATAGCCAGCAATATGAGGCGTGGCNAAATATGATTTTTCAACCAACTCAGCATTGCATAGNGGTTCGTCTNCCCAAACATCGATAACAGGCAGTAGACTCCGATTATCACTTATCAAACCCAAAAGACTTTCCTCATCTACGACCCCTCCTCTGGAGGTGTTGATAAGAACAGTATTATCAGACAGTGAGGATAAAAAATTCTTATCTATAAGATGTTTTGTTGGATACTTTCCCGACGTGGTAAACGGCACATGAATCGATATTGCATCGCAAGTATTCATATGCTCAAGTTGCTTATAAGATATCGGATCGGGCAGGTCTATTNCATCTTCGCTTTGAGGTGGATCACATATCAAGGTATCCCAACCAAGAGCTTTCATTTTTCTTGCAAGTAGGCTNCCGACGGAGCCATTTCCTATTATTCCAACCCTCAAAGATTTATCATATTTTATGTTTTCACTAAACAGGTTTGCGATAGCAGATAAACAATAGTCACTTACCGCGTTCGCATTACACCCTTTGGCATNTGAGAATGTAATGCCCCGCTGGGTCAGTTCGTTTGTAGAAATATGATCAATACCGCTTGTGGCTGAACCNACAAANTTTAAAGAGGTATTAAATAATAACTCCTCGGAAACTTTAGTTGTCGACCGCACGAGAAGAGCGTCNGCATCGGTAAGGTCCTTATTTGNAATCCTTCTTCCCGGTAAAAGGAATAATTCTCCAAACNTAGAAAACAACTCTTCAACCAAAGGCAAATCTTTATCAGCAACTATTTTCATGTCGATTATTTTAGCCNTTGAANATTCATTGAGTTAGGTTCGAAANCATCTTATGCATCCTATTCTTGTCCTTTTCACGGAANTGNTAGCNACTNAGAAAGGAAGAAAAAGCCAATTGATNGATTTTTCTNAAACTTAATTTGNTAAGTGAGACAGAAGAAAAGCTTTCGTTATCGTCATCAACAGAGCATGCGATGGTAGCTAAGGTTTTGCTGAGAAAGGCGACATCTTTATGGTCGCGCAGNGCATTCATCAAACCTNAAGANCCACGCACAGGCAGTTTTGATATCTCATCNAGATTTGCATAGACTTCTTCAAGGTTACTAAATTTTTGGAGTAAAACTCTCGCTTTGACTGGCCCAACACCTGGAACACCGCTAATACAATCCACCGAGTCTCCAACNAAGCCTAGATAATCCGGAAATTGTCTAGGGGATACTCCAAATTCGTTAATGATGTCTTNCAGNTATCTCCGTTTATTAGNACTAAAATCCCACAAACAGTCTNGTTCTTCNCTCAGTAATTGCGCTAAGTCTTTGTCTTTTGTCAAAATTTGAAATGAAGTATTAGGCCTTTCTCGCCTAACCTTCGANGCTATTGTCCCTATAATATCATCAGCTTCATACATCCGGCTCGAAAATGTCGGCATACCTAACAGCGAAGAAACCTCCAAGCATCCTGAGAGTTGCATCTTAAGGTTTTCATCAGGCAACTCTCGATTAGACTTATAATCAGGACTAAGTCTGTGTCGAAAGCCAGTAAATAAACTTTCGTCGTGAGCAACTACGACGTAGTTAGGCTTTACACGACGAATTAGTTGGATAAGAAACTGCGTGAACCCAAACAACGCACTCAAATCCTCTCCTTTTTCGTCGGAACATACAATATAGGGCGAAAAATGCGATTGGAATATGTAAATTGAGGCGTCAACGAAATAAACTACAAGCTCTGACTCGGCATTATTACTGTAATGCATTAATTTTTCTTCTGAATCAGGTAAACGTACTCACCTGCATTATCAGTACTTGACACCAACTCATGTCCCAAAAATAAGCAAAACTTTGGAATATCACGCTGCGTTGAAGGATCTGTGGCGGTTAAACGTAGAAAGGTACCTGCTGGGATATCTCTAATCTTATTGTGGAGGAGCATTACGGGCTCTGGACAATATAGACCTCGAGCATCTAAATCAATTTGATTATCCTCTTGACCTTTAGCTAAATCTTTTTTGCTTGTTACCATAAAATAAACCTAGTATTGATGGTTAGGCTAATCTGCCTTAACTAAATTACAGGACGATGTTTTTGTATCAAAGAACAGCTTTATCTTCCCGCTGATCAGTTGAGATTTGACCATTTCAACCTTCTCATCAATGGTGTATTCCCGATGCCCGTAATCAGTTCCTTCTCTGGAAATGAATTCTTCAATTACTGCCAACAAGGTTTCTTTTGATAACTGATTATGCGGTATCTCCACCCACTCAGACCTACTAAGTTTTGTTTATCCGATTGAAAATCTCTTTACGATACATCTAATANATCTAAGTTATTTTCATTAAACTTAGATCTTTGCAATTCTGAAAATGGAAATAAGGAAGAATCTGCTAATTGAGAAGCAGATACGTTGCAAATACTCCTAAAAATAGACTCTACCCGCCCAGGAAATTCTCTGTCCCATTGTCTTAGCATTTGTTTAATTACCTGACGCTGGAGGTTATCTTGGCTCCCACACAAATCGCAAGGGATAATAGGAAACCGCATTAGCCGAGCAAATTTTTCTAATTCTGTTTCTTTACAATAAGCTAAAGGTCTGATGATCATATTTCGTTTATCATCACTTAGCAGCTTTGGGGGCATTGCTTTTAATTTTCCACCATAAAACATGTTCAAGAAAAGAGTCTCGACAATGTCATCTCGATGATGGCCTAACGCAATCTTATCTGCTCCTATTTCCTCAGCATAATTATAGAGTATTCCTCTCCTTAGTCTCGAGCAAAGGCTACAGTAGGTTTTACCGCTTGGAATTTTATTCTTCACAATGGAATATGTATCTTGCTCGATTACNGTGTAATTCAAGCCTAGACTCTTCAGATAATTAGGAAGCACATTTGCCGGAAACCCAGGCTGTTTTTGATCGAGGTTAACCACATGAATTTCAAATTGGATAGGAGCATGTTTTTTTAGGCTGCACAGAATATCCAATAGAGCATATGAGTCCTTTCCTCCAGAGACGCATACCATCACTAAATCACCATCCTCAATCATGCTAAAGTCCGCGATAGCATGACCCACATCTCGGCGCAAATTTTTCCGGCTGCGATTTAATTGAATTGTTTCTTTGATACCCATAACTTTAGTCGATTCTAAACACGTTCTATGACTGTCGCTATTCCCTGCCCCAACCCAATACACATAGTTGCTAGACCCAAGGAAACATCTTTCGACTCCATATTATTGAGGAGTGTTGTAACTATTCGTGTGCCGGAACATCCTAAAGGGTGCCCCAGCGCTATTGCACCACCCCTTAAATTAACTTTGTCATTCAGTGCGTCCAGAAGATTCAAATCTTTTAGTACAGGTAAAGACTGCGCCGCGAAAGCCTCATTTAGCTCCACGCACTCAATATCATCGACTGTCAGACCAGCTTTTTCTAAGGCCTTTTGCGATGCTGGCACTGGCCCATAGCCCATGATAGACGGATCAACACCAGCATATGCCATGGACTTCACTCGTGCCCGTATATTTAGGTTTAAAGATTCCGCCTTTTCGCGAGACATCATCAAGATCGCAGACGCCCCGTCTGAGATTTGTGATGAAGTTCCCGCTGTAACAGTACCATTCCTGGGATCGAAAACCGGACGCAGCTGAGAAAGACCCTCCAACGACGTTTCCGGACGGATTGTTTCATCGTCTTCGACTAGGTATTTTGAACCGTCTTCCCTATGCCCTTCAATCGGAACTATCTCATTATTATACTCGCCAAGGCTTCTAGCTGTGTTTGCCAGATCATGTGAACGTACCGCAAAATTTTCTTGATCTGCTCGTGAAATACTATGCATCTTAGAAAGCACTTCTGCAGTGACTCCCATCATCCATGATGCCTTCGCAATATACCTTGAGCTTTTAGGGTTAGGGTCAACGCCGTGAGTCATTCCAACGTGCCCCATATGCTCAACTCCACCCACAATAAATTGATCGCCATTGTTGCTTTGGATTGCCGTGGCCGCGGTATGCAGAGCTGACATGGATGATCCGCATAGTCTGTTCACGGTTTGAGCACAGGTGGTAGCAGGCAGAACTGACATTAAGGCTGCATTCCTTCCGATGTTCCAGCCCTGTTCCAAAGTCTGATTTACACAGCCCCAAATTACATCCTCGGTTTCAGTCGGATCAACACCGTTCGTTCGCTCAAAAAGGGCATCAATCAGCCGTGCAGACAGTTCTTCGGCACGCACATTCCGAAAAGATCCATTCTTTGACCGCCCCATTGGCGTCCTCACACCATCAACTATTACTGCATCTCTTCCATTACCACTCATCTCTTTACTTACCCCAATCATTAATAATAAGTTTCATTAGCCCGCGCCTTGTCTAGCAAGGATTGACCCGGTTTATAAAGCTCACCAAGCTCACTGTACTTGTCTGAAATTTCACAGAACTTCGACAAACCTAGGTTATCTAAATAACGCAACGCCCCTCCTCTGAAGGCCGGAAAACCAAGCCCAAGAACTAGCCCCATATCTGCCTCAATAGGACTACTAACTATTCCGTCCTCAATACAAAGTGCCGTTTCGATGCACATCGGTATCATCATTCGCTCGACAATTTCAGCATCAGTGAATTCTCGACTTTTTTCTTGCACCGATTCAATTATTCCNCGCATCTCGTCATTAATTAGTTTCTTTGGTTTNCCTCGCTTGTCCTTNTCATACCGGTAGAAACCTTTTCCGCTTTTCTGACCAAAGTCTTTGCCCTGATACAGCCTATCTATGGCANTNTCGAAATTTAAATTCATCCTNGGAAAACCTTCAGCCATTACTTCNTGGCAATGAACTGCAGTATCTACACCAATCACATCTAGCAGATAGGCCGGACCCATTGGCCATCCAAAATCTTCCATCGCTTTGTCGATTTGATTAAAGCTCGCCCCGTCGTGAATCAAGCGTGAGAATGCACCAAAGTACGGGAAAAGTATTCTATTAACTAAAAAACCAGGGCAATTGTTAACTACGATCGGCGTTTTACCCATTTTCTTTGCATAGGCAACCGTTTTNGNAATAGTNTCTTCTGAAGATTTAGCTCCGCGAATCACTTCTACAAGNGGCATCACNGGGACAGGATTGAAGAAATGCATGCCGCAGAAGTTCTCCGGTCTCTGCAAAGCCAACGATAGTTCATCAATAGAAATTGTTGAGGTATTAGAAGCTATCGTTGTGGATGATGGAAGAAGATTCTCTAATTCTGCAAGAACCGTCTTTTTTATCCCTACATTTTCAACAATCGCTTCAATTATGATATCTGCCTCACCGAAACCTGCATAATCCAAAACAGGATTAATATCACTGAGGACCGAAATGACTTTNTCTACACCAATCTTACCTTTTAAGCGTCTTTTATTNAGAAGCTTATTTGCTTCATTCATACCTAAATCAAGACCCTCTTGAGCTATATCTTTCATTAGAATTGGTGTTCCTTTTAGTGCAGACTGATAAGCAATACCACCTCCCATAATACCTGCGCCGAGAACCCCGGCCTTATTTACTTCAGCCGCATTCTTAATATGCTTCTTTGCTTTAGAACTCAGGAACTGATCGTTCAGAAACATCTGGACAAGATTCTTAGCAACTTCGGTTTTTGCAAGCTTNACAAACCCTTGNTGTTCAAGTTGTAGAGCTCCTTCNCTGTTTGACAACGCGGCTTTTTGCATAACCTTTATAGCCGNGACTGGCGCGGGNTAATTCTTTCCAGCTTGGGCTGCTATTAGCCCNAGTGCAGTCTCAAAAGCAACATTTAATTCNATGGGAGAGAGAGTCANTGGTGATTTTTTCTGCTCACGTATACGCAGATAATCGATTTTTTTGTCTACGCTTTGCCTAATTAAATCTTCACAAGCTGAAATTAGATCTTTCTGACTAACAATTGCATCAATCGCGCCCTCTGCTAAAGCTTGTTCAGCTTTAATGTGTGACCCACCCCCTATCCATTGATTGGCATTATCAGCACCGATAAGCCTGGGCAACCTCACGGTTCCTCCGAATCCAGGCAAAATCCCTAACTTCACCTCAGGAAAACCTACGGTAGAATCATCAGTCCCCACTCGAAAGTCGGTGGACAATGCCATCTCAAATCCACCTCCGAGTGCNATTCCGTTTAAGGCAGTTATGGTAGGGTAAGGTAAATCCTCGATATCATTGAATATCTGATTACCCTGCATTAACCAATGTTCGATTTTTCCCTCAGGCTCAGCGAACATTTCAACAAATTCAGTGATATCAGCCCCCACAATAAAGGTTGGCTTAGCACTTGAAAAAATCAAGCCAACGACATCGGTTTTCTTCAAAGCTTCAACCGCCTCCCGCAGCTCATTCAAGGTTGTTTCATTAAATTTGTTTACCGACGAATCAGTAAGATCAAAGGTTAAATTTGCTATCCCCGAAGGTAGCAAAGTCACGTTAAGCGCAGAACCTGAATAAATCATTTTATTTNTTCCACTATCAGAGAGTTATTTATTACGCAGCTACATTATACCGCTCACTCGAAAAATTAAGAAACCTCAGCTAAAATCAGATTTTGGGGTAGGTTTATAACTATATAAACCTTAGCCTTTGAGGAACCTTTAAATGCGATTAGTTCTTGGTATCATTCCTGTTATTTTCATAGCAAACTTGGCTATTGCGGCAAATAACATTGACAGTCATGGAGTTATTCTTGTTTATCATCATGTTTCCACAGACACACCACCCTCAACCAGCATTTCGCCAGAAGATTTTAGGAAGCATCTAGATTACTTACAGCAAAACAACTTCAGCGTAATTCCGTTAGATCAGATGCTTGAGACACTTCAGACTGGAGGGCAGCTCCCAGAGAAAGCGATAGCGATAACCTTCGATGATGGCTATATATCGATTTACGATACGGCTTTTCCTATGCTCCAGTCATATGGATTTCCATTCACTCTATTTTTGAGCACAGGACCAATAGATAGACGACAGCAGAGTTTTATGAACTGGGAGCAGGTCAAGAAAATGTCGGAAGCTGGCGTAATTATCGCTAATCATATGGTTGAGCACCCTTACATGTTGGATAAGGGCCCTGGAGAGTCGGAAGCACAGTGGATAAGTCGTCTTGAAAACGAGCTGCTAACAGCGGAAGCAAGAATAGAACAGCAAACTGGGCAATCTCATCGATATCTCGCCTATCCTTTCGGAGAATTTAACGCAGACATCAAGACTATGCTAGGTGCGAATGGCTTCATTGGACTTGCTCAAAATTCTGGTGCAATTGGCGTCAATTCTGACTTTCTCTCACTACCTCGATTTCCCTTAGCTTCAATATACGCAAATCTTGATACAGCAAAAATAAAGCTTGATTCTAAATCTTTCAACGTTGAACTTATGCGACCCCAATCACCAATTACCGACATTCGTAACCCATCAGTTACACTTAAGTTTAACGACGGCAACTATAATCTATCTCAAATTGGCTGCTTCGCAAATAGCCAGCCACTTCCAATGACCTGGATTGATCGAGATGAAGGCATATTGTTAATCCAGCCCACTGAGGATTACACCGGACGGCGCTGGAGGTATTTATGCACAGCCCCAGTGCCGGGCGAGAGCCGCTACTACTGGTACTCAATCCAATGGATCAATGTCAACTAAGGGGATATCTCTATCTCGTAGGTTATTCTGAATGATGATCCTCTGGATCTCATCGACGTATCCCGCCCCGCGTTCTGAATATCTGCCAAGCCCTATCGATAATGACATTGGGTCTAATTTAAGACCTCGCTCTCTCATCTTAAATCTAAGCTCTCTTAGGTAAGCATACGAGTCATGAGTATTAATATTATGAAAATATGACTTCACCGAGTTTTCGACAGTATCGAAAAACTCTACCTCGTGTCTGGCGCCAGTAACACGTCTCGTAGGAACCATCCCACAACCTTCCTCATAACACCACTGACCAAAGACATTGTTACCTTCGATTGTGAAACGTGAAGTCCCCCACGCTGACTCGTTGGCAGCTTGAGCTAGAGCCATCGAGACAGGAATATGATCGATTCGAAGAATCAGCTCATCAACAACTTCTCGAGTCGACATACNATNGTATTCAACTCGATAAATTCTACTAAGAGTAATAATCTCATCAGCTTCCTTAAGGCTCAGACTATCCCTACGCTCAACTATTTCTCTTAGAGAGGATAATCTAGATCTAGTCAAAGCAATTTCTTTATTTTCAGTCACAATAAATCCTTCCAGGTAATCGAGGAATTGCCTCTTTTTATCATCAATATCTAAAATTTCGGTAAAATCTGGAAAGACAGTAACTGGGGCTTGCGACAAGGGCTCTATGGATATCGGCTCCATTTGCTTATTTGGAATTATAGCGACAACTATTAGGGATAGTGCGACCAAAGAGAACAGAACTCTAACCCGAGTNTTCTTGAGAGTTTCACTCATAAGTCTCTTAGTTTTAACGAGTTCACGAATATCCAATAATTTTCCCTTTTAACATATTCCTAATGAACCATACTTTTGATGCATATCAACAAATACGCTTACGATATATCTAACCCTCTAAGGTGACTTTATAATTAAAGTACTACCCCTATAAACCTTGTTAAGCACCACCGCCAAGACAAGTAGGAGAGTCAGGCGCTTTCGCCTCTTCTCGAGCCCATTCCTCTTTAGTGTATAGATGCAGCGCTAGGGCATGCACGCCGCCAGACATCTCTTCTGACAACAGTTTATACACCAATTGATGACGCCTCACCCTCGTAAGCGTTGAAAAAGAGTCTGAAACAATCGTTAAATTAAAATGTGATTCAGTAGAAGGGCCGCTATGGAGGTGACTTTCATTCTTTATAGCCATATGTTCGGACTGAATTGCTAATTCGACCTTCTTTAAAATTGTAGATTCTACAGACATTTTGATATAAAAATTTAACGCTCTGAGAAGTATAAAATTATTAGTATACTCTCATCTGGTAATAGCAGGTAATTCTTTTTACTGGTCTGTTCAGAGCTATTTTTGTAACTAAAGCTAGAGAACATCATGGTCATTTCTTGGTACCCCGGGCACATGCGTAAAGCAAGCCGAGAGCTTAAGAGCATTGTGAAAGAGTCTCATGCCGTTATTGAACTCGTCGATGCTAGAGCTCCAGAAAGCAGTTCTAATCCAACGCTAACACCTTTAACTAAAGGATTGCCTCGAATAATTCTTTTAACAAAAGGCGATCTCGCGGATCAAGAAACAACAAACCTTTGGCAGAAATTTATCGAATCTAAGTCAAAAGCTAAATGCCTCATTAACGATAATGACAACCCGATTAGTGTTCGTAGGTTTTTGCAGGAGCTTGAGTCTTTGCTGAGCGACAACGCAGATATCACTAAACAGAAGCAAATAATCATCACCGGAATTCCAAATGTCGGCAAATCAACACTTTTAAACGCTATAGTGGGCAAGAAAGTAGCTAACACTGGAAATGAACCTGCTGTCACTCGATCACAGCAGCGTATAAAAATCGCCGAGGGTTGGTACTTGATTGATACACCGGGATTACTATGGCCAAAGCTAGAGAATCAAGAGAATGCCAAGATTTTAGCNTGCTTAGGTACGATCAAAAATACTGCGATAAATATTGAAGAAATTGGCTGGTTTCTAGCAGAGATTCTTAAACGAGACTACCCAGATCTTCTTCGGGTCCGTTATGGTATCGAAGCCATCCCGCAAACCACAGAAGTTCTCTATGACGGTATTGCCGCCAAGACCGGCTCTCTATCAAAAAAGGGTTATGCGGATTATCATAAGGTTTCGCAAATTTTACTGAATGATTTCCGTTCGGGAAGGCTTGGCAAATTTAGTCTCGAGAAACCCCGACAAATCAGGTAAATATTATTAACTATATCAGAGACTTAATTTGACATTATGAAAGCAACGCAGTCTATCGAGGCAAAACCAAAATCACACAATCATGATCACCCTGCCTTCTACACGCTAGAAAAAACCCGTATATCTTCACTTAATTTGACAATTGAGAAGTATCAACATAAGAAAACCAGGGCATTACATTATCATCTTGCTAGCGAAAATGAGGAGAATGTGTTTTTAGTTGCTTTTAGAACAGTCCCGATGGACTCATCCGGAGTAGCACACATACTCGAGCATACTGCTCTTTGTGGTAGTGAACGCTATCCAGTTCGAGATCCTTTTTTCATGATGATTCGGCGCTCATTGAATACATTTATGAATGCGATGACTAGCAGCGACTGGACAGCCTATCCATTCGCCTCAAGAAATAAAAAGGATTTTAACAACTTGTTGCAAGTCTATCTTGATTCCACATTTTTCTCGCGACTAGATCGGCTTGATTTCTTACAAGAAGGCCATCGTTTGGAGTTTTCAGAGCCCCAAGACCCAAAGTCACAGCTGGAATATAAAGGCGTGGTCTACAATGAAATGAAAGGAGCCATGAGTTCCACAAATAATGTCTTGTGGCAAACGCTTTACAAATATCTCTATCCAACAACTACTTATCACTACAATAGTGGCGGCGAACCAGACCATATTCCTGATCTGAGCTACGATGATTTACTTTCTTTCTATAAGTCACATTATCATCCTAGTAACAGTGTGATAATGACGTTCGGCAACATTCCGGCATCCGACCATCAATCTCAGTTTGAAGACCTTGCACTTTCACGCTTTACCGAATTGAATTCGCATATCACAGTCGATGACGAAAAACGCTATCTTTTCCCGATAAGAGCTGAAGAATTCTACGCAAGTGANAACAGGGATGGAACTAATACGCACGTAGTTATGGGTTGGCTACTAGGCAAAAGTACAGATATTAAGGACCTATTCAGAGCTCAGCTATTAGCAAACGTACTTTTGGACCACAGTGGTAGTCCCTTGTTAAAAATACTAGAAACTACCAAGCTTGGGACTTCTCCGTCACCTATATGCGGTCTCGATGACGGCAATAAGGAGATGAGTTTCATTCTAGGTCTCGAGGGGTGCCAAGAACAGGATAGTCTGAAAGTTGAAACTCTAATTCTAGATAGCTTAAGTGAGCTTATCAAAACTGGAATTCCACAAGAACAAGTAGAGGCGGCACTCCATCAGCTCGAACTCAACCAACGCGAAATCTCTGGGGATAGCTATCCTTATGGCTTACAATTACTAATGTCAGGACTTTCTATTGCTTTACACAATGGGAATCCAACCGAGGTTCTCGACCTTGAACCCATCCTTATAGAATTGAGAGAAGCCGCGAACGATAAAACCTTTATTCCAATGCTGATAAAAGAGCTTCTGCTAGAAAATCAACATCGAGTGACTTTGACACTCAGGCCTGACGAAGAATTGGCGAAAAAGAAAGTTAAAGCTGAAAAATCCACCCTAAACGCAATTAAGAAAGGACTGTCAGANCATCAAGTCAGTGAGATTTTACATCAGACAAAGAAACTTTCTGATAGACAAACACAACAGGATGATCCTAGGGTGTTGCCAAAAGTCACACTAGAGGATGTGCCAAAGCATATTACTGAGCCTCCACATGCGACAGCCTCTCTATCGAGTTCTGGGATAAGACATACTTTTTTCGGTCAACCTACAAACGGATTAACATACCAACAAGTGATTATGGAATTACCTGGATTGGCGAACGAACTGTTAGATATTTTGCCACTTTATACAAGTTGCTTACCGGAATTCGGAATTGGGGAGAAAGATTATGAGGCAGTACAAACCTGGCAGTCAAAGGTTTCTGGGGGGGTTAATTGCTTTAGCAGCATTAGAAGCGGTTTAGAAGATGAGCAAAAATCTAAAGCATTCGTCTCTCTATCTTCAAAGGCTTTAGCAACGAATCACTATGAACTATCAGACCTGCTTTATCAGACTTTAACCAACATAAAGCTCACCGAATCGAAAAGATTAGCTGACTTAGTCGAACAGATTTGCGCTAGAAAGGAGAACAGTATTACTGGACAGGGCCACTCTTTAGCGATGAGTCTAGCGTCCAGCGGATTCAGTCCTGCAGCTAAACTGATACACAACTTCAGTGGTCTTGAAAGCATCAAACAAATTAAGTCCATCCGTGAGAAAATCTCTAACAAGGAATTTTTAAATGAGTTGCTCGAAAAGTTTAAAGTACTACACGAAATTATACTATCTAGCCCCCTTCAACTTTTGACCATTACAGAAGCTGAAGAGCAGGAAAAAGCGATAAGCGCGTTAGATTCGCTTTGGACAAGTAGTTACAACAATGAAGATAACCTTACGGGCTTCTATCTACCAAAAACCAGAGTGCAATTGACCGAAGCTTGGACAACTTCTACGCAGGTTAATTTCTGCGCAAAAGCATTTCCGACAGTTCCCTCCAAGAACGAGGATAATGCAACTTTACATGTATTGGCTGGGTATCTCAGAAATGGCTTTCTTCACCGAACGATCCGAGAGAAAGGCGGTGCGTATGGAGGAGGAGCCACTCAGGATTCAAATTCTGCTTCATTTCGTTTCTTTTCTTATAGAGATCCTCGTTTAACTGAAACCCTCGACGATTTTGACGCATCTCTAGAATGGCTTCATACGGCAACCCATGAAAATTATCAACTTGAAGAAGCAATACTTGGCGTAGTGGCTATGCTGGATAAACCCGCTTCACCGGCTGGAGAAGCAAAACAGGCTTTCTATAATCAACTCTTCGGGAACATATTAGCTACTAGGAAGGCATTTAGAGACAGAGTGTTAAACACAAAATTTAGCGACCTGATTCGGGTTTCAGAAAAATACCTAAAGCCCTCAAATGCGAGCACCGGAGTCATAACGAATACGGAATCAATTCAAAAGTTAACGCTCAAAGATTTAGTAATCAAGAATATCTAATGAATTTAGTATGTTAGCGTCATCTTCTGACGCCATGAATGAGAGAAAATATTTTTCACAATAGAAGCGCCCTTAGGGAACTTTTTATATTAAAGGCAGTCTTAGAGTATGTAGGTAAATGTTTTACAAAATAGTAGGTTTTGTACCATTTATCTCTCCCTTGTTATAGTTTGGCCCAATGGTGCTCCCATTGGGCCTTTTTATTTCTATTTCTCAAGCAATTTCCCCCTCAAACATCGATAATCAGAAGATAAAATACTTTCAATTGAGTCCGATGTTACTATACTNAGACTCAGCTGAGTTAAAGACTCGAAGGGACTAAAATAAATACGTCGAGCAAAATAATAAAATGAAGCCGACCGACATCAAAAATCCCGACTATTTTCACAAAGTCGTGGACTGCCAATGGGCTTGCCCCGCGCATACGCCCGTCCCTGAATATATACGCCTTATAACTGAAAAGCGCTACTCAGACGCTTATATGATTAACTGGCATTCCAATGTGTTCCCAGGAATTCTTGGGAGAACCTGTGATCGTCCATGCGAACCTGCGTGCCGTCGCGGGCGCGTAGAGGATGAGCCGGTGGCTATTTGTCGTCTAAAAAGGGTAGCTGCGGATTATAAGTCTGACATCAGAGATCGGTTACCGACTGTTCCAAAGAAGAAGAATGGAAAGCATATTGCTCTAGTCGGCGCTGGACCTGCNTCACTTACTGTAGCTCGGGATTTATTGCCCCTCGGCTATGAAATCACCCTATTTGAGAAAGACCACTTAAGTGGCGGCGCTATGCGTACCCAAATTCCACGGTTCCGATTACCTTCCGAAGTCTTAGAGGAAGAGCTCCATTACATTCTTGATATGGGAATCAATTGTCGTTTTGGAGAAGAAATTACTAGTATGAAAGCTCTACTCCATGAAGGGTTTGACGCAGTATTTGTCGGCACNGGAGCACCTTTAGGAAAAAGACTCGAATTACCCGGCTTCGAAGNAGCTGAAGCAAATATCCATACAGGTATNGAGTGGCTCGCTAACGTTGCTTTCGAGCATATAAGCTCAATAGGTAGAAAGGTCATAGTATTAGGCGGCGGAAACACAGCTATGGANTGTTGCAGGACTTCAAAGCGGTTAGGAGGTGAGCAAGTAACAGTGGCAGTAAGAAGTGGCTTTGACGAAATGAAAGCATCACCTTGGGAAATTGAAGATGCTATAAATGAAGATATTCCTATTGTGAATTTCCATGTTCCCAAGCGCTACATTTTGGAGAATGGAAAGCTCTCTGGAATGGAATTCGAGAAAGTAGAAAAAAAATACGATTCAGATGGTAAACGACTACTTGTTCCAACTGGGGAAGATCCAGTAATCATTCCTTGTGATGATGTTCTTTGCGCTATTGGACAGGAAAATAGCTTTCCTTGGATAGAGAGAGATTTAGGAATTCAGTTTGATCAATGGGAATTACCCATCTTAAACAAAAGTACCTTTCAGTCAACTCATGAAAAAATATTTTTTGGAGGTGATTCGGCTTTAGGTCCTGACAATATTATTACTGCTGTTGCACACGGGCATGATGCAGCGCTTTCTATCCATCTAATATGTCAAGATAAAGATATTAATGATAGGCCATCGCCTCTTACTGAGATGAATAGTCAAAAGATGGGAATTCATCAATGGTCTTACGAAAACGACATCAGCAATGACCTGCGCTACGCAGTCCCGCATGCTCAAAAAGAAGAAACTCTTAGTGATCTGAATTTAGAAGTCGAATTAGGCTTCGATGAGCAACTTGCTTTTAACGAGACAATGAGGTGCCTAAACTGCGACGTGCAAACAGTTTTTTCCGATAAACTGTGTATCGAGTGTGATGCATGTGTAGATATATGCCCAACGGATTGCATTACCTTTACAGGAAATGCAGATGAGCAGAAGCTCCGAAAAAATCTGTTGGCTCCAGCGAGAAATAGTGAACAGGATATTTACGTATCAGATATTCTTCAAACAGGCCGCATAATGGCAAAGAATGAAGATCTCTGTTTGCACTGCGGCCTCTGCGCTGAACGTTGCCCAACCTCTGCTTGGGACATGCAAAAGTACCTCTTTAATACAGCCAAGGCGGAAAACGCGTGCCAGAATTAGTAACGTCGACCAAAGTTAATACGTTGCCCAAAATTAATGATTTCGTAATTAAGTTTGCCAATGTAAATGGTTCAGGTTCAGCAAGTGCGAACAATATGTTTGCAAAAGCAATATTCCGCATGGGTATCCCTGTAAGTCCGCATAATATCTTCCCATCAAATATTCAGGGACTACCAACATGGTATGAAGTCAGAGTATCTGACAATAATTACCTTGGAAGAAGGGAAGGCGTAGATTTAATGGTAGCCATGAACGAGCAAACCATTGATTCGGATATAAATTCGATTGTTTCTGGAGGCTTTGCTCTTTATGACTCGTCAAAACCCTTATCAGATAAACTGATTCGAGATGATGTCCATTATCTCCCGATACCGTTAAAGGATATCTGTTTAACAGAGTTTGATAAGCCATCGCAACGACAGCTATTCAAGAACATAGTTTATGTTGGCGCCCTTGCCGCCTTTATAAACATCGACTTTAAAGTACTCACGGATATGGTTAGCGACCAATTTCGCGGCAAGGAAAAATTAATTCTTCCCAATATACATGCCCTTGAGCTTGGCCATCAGTATGCTAGTGAGAACTTTAAGTGCCCCCTTCCTCTAACACTAGAAAAGCGAAATCTCACTTCGGATAAGATTTTGATGGATGGAAATACTGCGATTGGGTTAGGCTGCGTGTATGGCGGAGCCACCATTGCTTCTTGGTATCCATTGACACCATCTACCAGTGTTGTTGATGCCTTTGACAAATACTGTAAGCGCCTTCGTAGAGATCCTGGTAGCGGAAAGAACAAATATTCTGTTGTACAAGCTGAGGATGAGTTGTCAGCAATAGGTATGGCCATTGGAGCCGGATGGAATGGAGCTCGAGCATTTACTGCTTCTTCAGGCCCGGGGGTATCGCTCATGCAAGAATTCTTGGGGCTAGCTTATTTTTCTGAAGTGCCCGTTGTTTTATTTGATATTCAAAGGGTTGGTCCTTCAACTGGCATGCCCACCCGAACACAACAGGGCGACCTGCTAACTTGCGCATACGCGTCTCATGGAGATACAAAACAAATACTTTTATTCCCTTCAACCCCAAAGGAGTGTTTTGAATTCGCAGCAGATTCATTCGATATTGCTGATAGGTTACAAACTCCAGTAATCGTGCTTAGCGACCTTGAACTTGGGATGAATGAACAAATATGCGATCACTTGAACTGGGATGATCAAAGGCGATACGACAGAGGGAAAGTACTCAGCGAGGAACAGTTAAGCGAAATAGAGAATTATGGCCGCTATCAAGATATAGATGGAGATGGAATACCGTATCGGACATATCCAGGAACGCACCCGAGTAAAGGTAGCTACTTTACGAGAGGCAGCTCTCACGATGCCAACGCGGCTTACACAGAGAACGGAGACATATATGCCGAAATTATGGATAGAATATCTCTCAAATTCAAAACAGCTCTCGACTATCTGCCGGAGCCTGAAATATCATCCTTCAACAGCCATAAGCTCGGATTAATCTATCTTGGAACGACAACGTCAGCAATCCAGGAGACTTTGGACAAGCTTCTGAAACAAGGTATTCACGTGGATACGATGAGATTGAAAGCTTTTCCATTCCACAAAAGTGTAAAAGATTTTATAAACGATCACGAATTAGTTTACGTTGTCGAACAAAATAGAGACGCACAATTGAAAAGTCTCCTGAAGATCGAGTGCAACGCAAATGAAGAGCAAATGTATTCGATCCTAAGCTATAACGGCGTTTTGATAACTGCCCAGCAAATTGAACAGGAAATACTTTGCTCTCTATCTTCAACTGAAAAGACTGAGGACGTATCTGCGTAAATGAAAAGCTGACTAAATTGGATATAAGTAGCAATGAGTTATATAAGAAAGCCAAAATTTCAACATCCTGATCTGCAAACTAATGATTTGGGATTTACTCGTCGGGATTATGAAGGTACGTTAACAACCTTGTGTGGTGGTTGTGGGCATGATTCTATTAGCGCGGCTATAATTCAAGCAGCAGCAGAGATGAGCCTTGAACCTCACAAAGTTGCTAAAATTTCTGGAATTGGTTGCTCCTCAAAAATACCCTCCTACTTTCTCAGCAAATCTCATGGGTTTAATTCAGTTCATGGCAGAATGCCTTCTGTAGCCACAGGTGCAAATCTTGCGAATAAAAACCTACATTACGTGGGCATCTCGGGAGACGGAGATAGCGCATCAATTGGCCTTGGGCAGTTTTGTCATATTGTAAGACGACGGATCAATATGCTTTATATTGTCGCTAATAATGGCACTTACGGACTCACAAAAGGCCAGTTATCTGCAACTGCTGATCTCGGATCTAAAACAAAAGCAGGAGATGAGTCCTTGTACGACAATATAGACATGGCTACGCTTGCGATTGAGCTAGGAGCTAGCTTTGTCGCCAGATCTTTTTCTGGAGACAAACAGCAGCTTATTCCTCTTATTCAGGCAGGCCTTACACATAAGGGGTTTGCGTTTATTGACGTGGTAAGTCCTTGTGTTACTTTCAATAACACTGATTTATCTACGCATGGATATAAAAATACCTGGGAAAATTATGTGTCGCTAGGCCAAATTGATTTTGTTCCGATGCGAAAAGAGATAACAACCAGTTACGCGGCAGGCAAAGACAAAGAGATTACGTTACATGACGGATCGGTAATACATCTTCATAAAGCTGGCAAAAATTACGATCCATCAAACAAAGAAAACGCCATCCACCACATTAATACTCACAAAAATAATGGCGAGATCGCAACCGGATTGTTATACATAAATCAATCAAACTCAGATTTTCATGAGTTACAAGACACAGTCGATAAGTCCTTTAATGAATTGAGTTTCCATGACCTATGTCCGGGGAATGAGACTTTACAGGAAATAAATCATACCTTTAAATAACTATTCTAATACCAGCTCTANACTATCTGTCGGACAGTAGCCGGCGAAACCAACCCTTGTTCAATTCGCTCTCGCAACTCTTCAGCTGAGAATTAAATCTCTCAGCATTAAGTTGAACTCTATCAGCTGCATTTATGAGCCAATTTTTATCGCTATAGCTTTGACGAGCAAAGCCTGCATTTCCTTCGTGGTAAGCTAAATAAAAGTTCTTCGCATCAAACGGTGCTATTTTGTTAATTCGTCTGGAGTTAGAATTGTACCAACTGACAAAGTCAATGGCGTCATTAAAGTTGCGCCTTGAGGCACGCTTGTTTCCAGAAATTATTTTATAATCGTCCCAAGTACTATCTAATGCTTGCGCATAACCGTAGGCCGACGAAGGCCTCCGTCCAGGAAGAACCCATAAAACCTTTGATCTTTCTGGTTTAGCCCGAGCTTTAAAACTCGACTCTTGNTATATTACAGCCATATTTACCGCAATAGGGATACCCCAACGTTTTTCCGCAGACTGCGCAGAGTTGTACCAATTTCTTTTTTCATCGAACATGCTGCAGATATTATCGATATCACTAGGCTGTGAAGTAATACATCCCGACAANATGATGCTCACGCACGCCGCAAAAGTCACTCTCATTTTCCTTCTCATTACAGGATAATTCATAGAACCTACTCATTATATACTCGTGAGAAAACTATCTAAGATAACAAGGTTACGAACTCTTCTTCATCTAAAACTTTGATCCCATATTCGATGGCCTTGGACAGTTTTGAACCCGCCCCTGGCCCAGAAACGACGAAATCTGTATTCTTTGATACGGTCGCTGACACTTTCGCTCCAAGCTCAAGTAATCTGTCTTTTGCTTCTCCTCTAGAGAATGATTCTAGTGTTCCGGTTAACACGAAAGTCTTTCCGACAAGATTTGTATTTTTAATAGTGGGAAGAACAGACCATCTAACCCCAGCTTCTCTAAGTCGTTTGATCAAATCGACATTCGCTTTTCTGGCAAAGAACGTCGAAATATTTGAAGACACTGTCGGCCCAATATCGTCAATGGACTCTAATTCCTCGATTGTAGCGAGCATTAAATGCTCTAAGTTCGGATATCTATTCGCCAGTGACAACGCTGTCGCTTCACCAACCTCTCGAATACCAAGTGCATATAGAAATTTTGCGAGTGTTGTCTCCTGACTTTTCTTAATGGCAACTAAAATATTTTCCGATGATTTTTTACCTAATCTATCCACCTTCAATAATACAGCCTCATCTAAGCTAAAAATATCAGCAGCATCCGTTATTAGACCTTCATCTACTAACTGTTCAATCAGTTTATCTCCTAGACCTTCTATATCTAAGGCAGATCTCGATACGAAATGTTTTAGCATTTCCTTTCGCTGGGCAGAACATGAACTTCCTCCAGTGCAACGCAACAAAACAGCACCATCCTTTTCTATTGGAGACATGCAAATAGGACAATATTTAGGGGCTATGATTGGTTTAATTGATTGCCTTTCCTCGGACTTTACAACTTTAACAACTTTAGGAATTACATCGCCGGCTCTTCGAACGATAACTCTGTCTCCTATACCTAGCCCCAATCTTTCAATTTCATCCATGTTGTGTAATGTTGTATTACTTACTGTAACACCGCCAACGAAAACAGGTTCAAGGCGTGCGACAGGCGTTATCGTTCCCGTTCTACCTACTTGAAACTCAACGTCTAAGACTTTAGTTATTTTTTCTTCAGCAGGAAATTTATAAGCGATAGCCCAACGAGGCGCTTTTATATTTTGCCCAATTAAACTCTGACTCAGAAGACTATCTACTTTGATCACAGCTCCATCGATTTCGTAATCCAATAAATCGCGTTTAGAATAAAGCTCCGAGCAAAAATCTAAACAACCTTCCACCCCAGAAGACTGACGTATGTCCTTATTTATTGGAAAACCTAATTCTTCAAGCACAAAAAATATCTCGCCTAAAACTTTTGGTAATGCAATACCTTCATTAACTCCAATACCATAGCAAAACATTTCAAGTGGAATGTTTGTTGTTTTCTTAGGGTCTAATTGTCGAATTGCGCCTGCTGCCGTATTTCTTGGATTTACAAATAACTTCTGCCCCTCTTTCCTTGCTTGAGTATTAATTTGATTAAAATTATATTTGCTCAAAAAAATCTCACCCCTTACTTCTAATCGGGTTTTAACGTTTTTGAGTTCAATAGTTTTTGGAATGCATGATATTTCGAGTATATTGTGAGTTATATCCTCACCAGATTTTCCATCACCCCTGGTAGCAGCTCGTTTCAACACTCCGTCTTCGTATAAGAGACTTACAGCTACACCATCAACTTTTGGTTCGCAGCTAAAGTCGACCAAATCCTCAGTGCCTAACAGTTTACTAATACGCTTGGTGAAATTTCTTAAACCATCTTTTTCAAAAACCTTATCCAAGGACAGCATAGGGATCTGATGCTGCACCTCTGAAAATTTTGCGAGCGGCGCAAATCCAACACTACTAGAAAGTGATGAATCGGAAGGTAAAGCATACTCCCGCTCCAAGCTCTCTAGTCGTTCAACAAGCGCGTCATAATCTACATCCGGGATTTCTGGATTATCTAGGGAATGATATAACCTGTTGTGACGCTCTATAGCTTTCTTGAGTGAAGCAACTTCCCTTCGTATTTTTTCGGGAATAGACATAAATCTTTGGTAGGAAAATTTCTAAATGCGACCCCCAGCTACTCTAAGCTGGTCAAGTTCAAAATCTCGAATTCGTTGTCTGTAGTGTTCTATTGTTTGAGCTGTTAGATCACTTCTATGATCATCTTTAAGCTCACCTCCCAATTCTTTACAAAGCTGTTGTGCAACGGTAATCATTTTATCAAATGCGCGTAAGTTGTTACCGCTTGTTGGAAGTGACAGAAACAAGCTGATGCCAACCGTCGAAAAAGTTCTTATTGTATCGAGCTCGAATGTTCCGGGTTTTATGGCGTTAGCAAGGCTACAAACTAAACTGGCGCTATCCTCCGCATCATCGTACAGATGAAAAATACCCATGTCACCATATTCGAATCCTGCTATTTTAAATGCTCGAACCAGATCCTCTCCAAAGAATTCACCATTTGCTGACGACATAATGCTTATAGTTAGAACAGCGATCGGGTTGACATTGACAGGCTGCTTCACAACCTTAGACTTGCCCCAACTGTTCTCCGCAACGGAGCGTCCTGCAGTTGCATTCTCAATACTCGTGACATTATCTGAGCTCGATATCTCTGCTTCAAACCCCTCATCAATTTCGGAATCTGGAATAAGATTGTCTTCCTCACTATCTAAATAATTTTTAGGCGTCTCGAAATGATTATCGCTTTGATTAATAAACCCCTCAATCTCTTTTATGAGCTCTGTTTGCTCTGTTTCAGTAGCTAATCGATCTTGGTCTATCTGAGACTCTGACTCAAATTTCTTCTCTAAGAGTGTTTTAGTATTTGGTTTTGACCTAAATATAGACAAAAAAGCACCCAATACAGGCTTTTTGTTTCTAGATTGTGTCTCACGACTTTCAAGCTCGCTTGAATTATCTGATCGTAAAATGAGATCCATACTATTCTCATCAAAACCTATTCGTTCCCCCGCCGTCATTGAAAAATGTTCGAAGTCTTCCGGCTCTGAAAGCTCATTTTGCTCAACAGGATCCAATTCCCTGTCCATTTCATGAGCGCCTGCGTCGATATTTGTGGTCTCTATATTTTCAAAATTTTGTTCTAAGGACTTTGAGTTGTCCAATTCCTTTGAGTCAGAGAAAGATTCTTCACCAAAACCATCTCGTATTTGTGGAACTTCTTCGTCTTCATACCATTCATTTTCTGGATAATCATCAAGGTCTTCTGCAGAAGATTCCTCTGCCTCATCCAAGGTCAGCTCATTTGAATAGCGCGAGCTGTAATCACCGACTTCGGCTATCCTGATGTCTTCAGCTCCCTCACTATTATCGTTGCTACCCAAGACATCGCTATAACTACCTTCTTTGTCAACCAGTTGAGGGCCTTTCAATTTCTCATCCGACCAAGAATGATCATCGGCCTCAACACTTCTATCTCTTTTGTCGGAGAGACCAATGAGTGAATCGTGATAAACGTCTGGCGATTCATCCGCGCTCATCTCGAAATTTCGATTAGAATCAAATCCTGGAATTTTCGACACGTCTGACTCAACAACGTCCATCAGTATTGGGATTGGAGTATCACTATCAACCTCGAATGAATCGAGATTTTCCAAGTGGCTCTCTACTTCAGTCGTCCATGCATGGCCCGCTCGATTCACCACTCTAGCACCGCCACTTGGAAGCTCTGCTAGTTCTAACTCCTCTAGATCGAAGTCTTTTGGAATGTTTTTGTCTATGGTCAGCCGGATTTGTCCTCGACGAACTTGAATTGCGACAAAAAGCCCCCGCAATAGAACCGCAACCATTAAAAACCCCATCAGTAAAATTATCAGCTCACGCGGAGTCATAAATTTTCTTCGCTTAATCAGTGATATTTATTTGAAACTTGTAACGTTATCTTACAGTTACCACAATTTCTTTAGCTTAAAAAAGGTTCTAAACCGCTAAAATCAGGATTTTACATTGCGGCGAGTTCAGCAGCCTCTTCAATATCAACTGCAACCATTCTAGAAACTCCTGCTTCATGCATGGTTACTCCTAAGAGTTGATTCGCCATTTCCATGGTAATTTTATTATGCGTGATAAATATGAACTGCACACTCTGTGACATCTCTTTGACAAGATTCGCATAGCGTTGAACATTTGCATCGTCAAGAGGGGCATCCACCTCGTCCAACATGCAAAACGGTGAGGGATTTAAATGAAATATTGAAAATACTAATGCGATGGCTGTCATGGCTTTTTCACCCCCCGAAAGGAGGTGAATAGTGCTATTTCTCTTGCCTGGGGGACGAGCCATGATTGCGACACCAGTGTCCAAAAGATCATCTCCTGTCATATCAAGATAGGCTTGTCCGCCGCCAAAAATTCTAGGGAATAAACTCTGAAGCCCGGAGTTAATTTTGTCGAAGGTCTCTTTAAAACGCTCCCTAGTTTCTTTGTCGATTTTGCGTATAGCATTTTGTAAGGTATTTAGTGCCTTTTCTAGGTCATCGTTCTGACTATCCAAGAAAACTTTTCTCTCGCTCTGGTGTTTGTGCTCATCTATGGCGGCTAGATTAATTGGACCTAAACGCTGAATTCGATTACTTAACTTCTCAAGCTCCAAGGCGCACTGCTCTTCCCCAAGGCCATCCGGAAGACTTTCAAGAACTTTTTCCAATTCAAAATTTGATTCTTTCAGTTGAGCTAAAATACCATCGCGCTTGACCGAAGCGCCCTCGCTCTGAAGCCGGACCTGCATTAGCTGCTCGCGTGTAGCGTTAAGCTTCTCGCTAATATTATTACGTTTCCCTTCTAAATCTCTGATAATATTCTCATTCTCTTCTAAATTCGTTTTAGCTTTTCCTAAGTCTTTCTCAACGCCAAGGCGTTGCTGAAGGAGATCCTCCAACTGCGCTCGCATGCCTTCCATAGGCTCATCAGACTCATCGATTTGTCCCTCCAGCAAATGAACTCTTTCTTTAGACCTTTCAACTTGTGTCGCCATCCTATCCATCGTTTCACGCGTCGATTTTAACTGCGCCTTTATTGCTTGTTGTCTCAGTTCAAGCTCATGAGATAAATCTTTGTATTTCTTAACTTTCTCTCTAGCCTCTGACAACTTTTCCTGATTATCTTCGCGATCCTGCTCCAATTTTTCTCGAACACCGGCATCATCAGCCATAACATCCAAGGCCTTTTCAAGATTAGCCCTGCTCTCTGAGATATTTTTTTCCTCAAGAGCGAGCAAGTCTCTTAGGCCTGCTAGCTCACTCTGAATTCTTTGCTTACGCACCTGGGCTTCCGTCTCTTTTGCTTGTTGTGCGCTAATTTTAGATTTCAAATCGCCTAGCTGACTGCTCGATTCAGCGATACTACGCTGAAGCTCTTCTCGTCGACCCTCTTTCTCTTGTAAAGAACCTTGGAGGTCCTTTTCTTCTTTAGATAAATTATTAGAT
>PAWK01000062.1 GCA_002714195.1 Gammaproteobacteria bacterium
CGCACCTCCTCGTCGGCCTGCAGCCGCTTGTAGTCGGCAGCGTTTTCGTCCAAGACCTTTGGGACGATCTTGATCGCGACGGGCTCGCCCGTCTTTCGGCTGCGTCCCCGCATCACGACGCTATATGCGCCATCGCCCAGCTGCTTCCCAGACTCCTCGTAGTCTCTCTTGAACAATAGTTACCTCAACATCTTTGTTTAAACCCAATAAAACGCTTTTTGCAGATTTAACCTTTGATTGACCCAAGGCGGAATGACTATGTGCTATCTGTCTCTGAAGATTCGTAACCTCCACAACATCATCATCAGCAAGCGTAATATGCCCGATGCCTGCAGCGGCTAGATACATAGAAGCTGGACAACCAAGCCCACCCATACCGATTATGAGCACCGATGAATTCATTAAATTTTGTTGGCCTGCCACATCCATTTGTGGCAGCATGATCTGCCTACTGAATCTCAACAGCTGTTCATCATTTATGACCAATTGTCTTTGCCCCCCCATCGAGCGGTTACTACTCTGTCTAAACCAGAGTAGTCTTTAACGCCTAAAACATCAGAATAACCATAACTTTTTAGTTTTTCGATTAATGAGTTCTGTTGATCATAACCATGCTCTAATAAGAGCCAGGAATCTTTTTTCAAACATCTACGAGATTCACGAATAATTTCATTTAACTCTGAATATCCAGAATCATTAGCCGCAAGTGCTAAAATCGGCTCAAATTGCAAGCCTCCCTTTTTCAAGTGATCATCATCAAAAGTTAGATATGGAGGATTCGCTACAATCAAATCAAAACTGCAGTCAGAAAAGCCATCACACCATGACCCTTCATAGAAATTGACGTTTGAAACCTTCAAGTTCCTCGCATTAACTCTAGCAACATCAAGAGCCTGAGGCGAGATATCAGTCGCATCAATACACCAATCGGGGTTTTCTCGCGCTAATGCAATCGCTATAGCGCCACTTCCCGTGCCTAAGTCAGCTACTTTTCGTGTCTGTTTACTCGCACTAAGAGTTTTTAAAGCTATATCAACTAGCAACTCAGTTTCAGGCCTCGGAATCAAAACCGCTTCATTGACCGTTAACTCAAAGTCCCAGAAATGGCGGTTACCAACAATATAAGCAACAGGAACGCCCTGCTTTCTCNTATTCAGCATTTGCTCAAATTGCTGNNCCTGTAGCTCAGTTAAAATCTTCTCTCCATGAGCCCGAAGATACTCTCTAGTTTTTGAAATAATAAACCCAAGAATTATTTCAGTATCCAGTCTATAAGTCTTGCTGCACGACTTTAGAGTTTTGGACATAGATAGGGCTTGGTCAATCGAGACCTTCATTATGCATTAATTCTCTATGGACAAACCAACTAATAAATCAGCTTGATATTCATTAATCAAAGGTTGGATCACTGCCCCTAATTCGCCAGCCATAATTTCCTCTAAGCTATAGAGGGTCAGCTTTATTCTATGATCTGTTACTCGACCTTGAGGATAGTTATATGTTCTGATTTTTTCCGATCTATCACCAGTCCCAACTAATTTTCGTCGAGTATTGGATTCCTCCTGTTGCTGAGCTTGTTGTGCTTGATCCAATAATTTCGCCTGAAGCAATGACGTTGCCCGGGCTTTGTTCTTATGTTGGGAGCGCTCATCTTGACATTCTACGACGATACCAGTCGGTATGTGTGTAATGCGTATAGCACTGTCCGTTTTATTAACGTGCTGCCCTCCAGCACCGCTTGCTCGAAATGTATCTATTCGTAAATCATTCTTATTTATATCAACCTCATCGACTTCGTCTAATTCTGGCATTACGGCTACCGTGCAAGCTGAAGTGTGAATGCGCCCTTGAGTTTCTGTCTCCGGCACCCTTTGAACACGATGAGCCCCAGATTCGAATTTAAGTCTCTCGTATACATTCTTTCCTTCAATTCGGACAACAATTTCCTTGAAACCACCGTGTTCCCCAGTTCGCTCAGAAATNACCTCCGCTCTCCAACGAACCTCCTCGCAATATCTTGCATACATCTTAAACAAATCACCGCAAAATATCGCCGCCTCATCTCCTCCTGTACCTGCCCTTATTTCCAAGAAAACATTGCAGCTATCTTTTGAATCTTTGGGTAGTAATAGCTTCTGCAATTCAAGCTCGAGACTTTGAATTTGNCCGGTCTTAACCTTCACTTCTTCTTCGGCCATTTTCCGTATATCCGGATCAGAGTCCTGCTTCATTTCCTTAGCTTCTTCTAGATCGGTAGTTGTCGCGTTGAATTCGCTATATTTTTTTACGACATCTTCCAATTCACTGTATTCTTTTGACAACTCCCTGAACTGACCTTGATTCGCAATGATCTCAGCATCACTTAAAAGCGCTTCGATTTCATCAGACCGATCTTTCAAATTGTTTAACTTCAAACGGATTGANTCTTTCATAGCAGTTAATTCTGANACCTAATTATTTTCATTTTTTAATTCAAATAGTTCATTCATAAGATCTATCAACTCACTTCGCCCTTCAGAGCTAGCATTTTTTAACTGGACACTGGGAGCATGAGTAAATTTATTAGTAATTGCTCTNGCTAAAGACTCTAATACCTGCTCGGCAGNATCTCCGTTTTTCAACGACTTCATGGCACGCTCTACCTCTGCCCCNCGAATTTGATCTACTTTATCTCTAAAGGCTCGTAAAGTTGAAATAGCATTCAAAGAACGTAGTTGCTTGCCAAATTTATGCAATCCNCGATCGATTATTATCTCAGCTTGAATCGCAGCTTCCGATCTGCTTGTTACGTTATCTTCTATCGCGCCACTAATATCATCAATGCTGTATAAATAGGCGTCCGCTATATCTCCTACCTGCGCCTCGATATCTCTAGGCACTGCTAGATCGATTAGCAACATTGGGCGATGTTTCCTTCTTTGTAAAGCTCGTTCAACAGATCCTTTACCCAACAATGGCAACTGGCTATTAGTGGATGAAACAACAATGTCTGCGACTTCGAGCTGTTCTGGAATATCTGACAGTAAAACACCCTTACCTTCATACTTGTGAGCGATTTCAAGGGCATTATCCAAAGTTCTATTTGCGACCGTAATCCTGGACACTTTCTTTTCTTTAAAATGCGTCGCCACGAGTTCTATAGTTCGGCCAGCTCCGATTAATAGAATTGATAGTGATTCTAAATTGGAGAAGATTCGCTCTGCTAGCAATGTTGCAGCATAAGCGACTGAAACAGGGTTTTCACCGATTGCTGTTTCAGTGCGNACTTCTTTGGCTATAGAAAAAGCTGCATTGAATGCTCGACTCAGTGATGAGTCGACTAAATTCAGGTCCTTTGCCAACGCAAAAGCAGATTTTATTTGACCAAGGATTTGAGGCTCTCCAAGTACCAAAGAATCCAACCCGCAAGAAACTTTCATTAGGTGTTTTACGACCTCTTGCCCTGATAATGAATATATNCTCTTGATAAGTGCATCTGATTGAAGATTATGAAAATTTGCTAACCACTCGACAACCTCTTCCACTCTTTGCTGAACTAACAAATCTCGCAATTGTTCGTTGTTATCATCATCTGAGGACGTGGTTTGAATTCCGTTAATATAAAGTTCAGTACGGTTGCATGTCGACAACAAAACTACTTCGTCAACACTATCTAATTTCCTGACTTCCCTCAGAGCATCCCGTATTATCTCTGGAGGAAAAGCGACTTTCTCCCTAAGAGATATTTCTGCTGTCTTATGATTAATGCCTACTAATATAAGACTCATTTCATTCCTTGACGTAGTGATTCAATATGCAAGGTATTTTACTTCAATTTGAAGCAGGTTCCCATTAATCAGACTTGTCTACCACCCTAGTATAGATCGAGTCAAAATTCATGATAGATTAAATCAGATATTTCAAGAAATGTTGTAAAATACCTTAGAACTCCCTAAGGATTTACAAAACCCGGCACATGATGGAAAATCGGCTGATTATAAAGTTCTCAGTAAAAATAATATGGAATCTTTAAGCTCTCAAAGTAAGCTCAAGTTCGTGTGTCAAGCATATTTCCTGACAGCATTCTTGGGNTGCACAACAAATACTGAAATTGGANCATCTCATGATAGCGNAGTCGAAGTNAGCAACAGCGAAACTGTCTCCGAGACTGAAGATGAAATAACTTATGGCTCATTCACCGAAGAGCANTTATATCGAACAATTGTAAGCGAACTGAGCGCGCAGCGAGGCGAATTCGATGACGCGGGAGATAATTATCTTGATTTAGCAATTGAAACAAAAGATNTCGCTGTGATTCAACGCGCAATTCAATTCGCGTCCGTTAATAATGATGTCAATGCGTTGATGCAGCTTGGATTACTTTGGTCTGAAATCGANCCGATGAATACAAGACCACATTTAATGCTCAGCTTCCAGTTTCTCGAAAATGGTAACTANCCTCAAGCACTATCTCATATGGCTCGAGTTNTAGATTTGGGAGGAGAATTTGATTTCACATCGCTAACTGCAAGGACTGGAACTCTTGGGATAGANGAAAGGACCCGATTAATATCTGACGTAAGAAAGCTAGTAAATGAATTTGAATATGAAGAGTCATTAAGAATAACGTTAGTTCAGCTGCTGGCTCAAAATCGACATATGCAAGAAGCTCAGTCAGAGGTGAGGTTTATTCTTGAAGAGTTCGGTCCTTCACCAAGAGTAATTTTGTTATATGGGCANATACTTCAAAATATGGATGATCAAGACGGGGCAATTANAGCACTTAAATCTGGCCTTAGANAATTCAAAGAAGACAGATCACTCCGCTTAAGCCTCGCCAGACTATTGATCCAGAGTGATGAATTAGAGGAGGCTTACGAACAATTTCAGTTTATCTATGACAAGGACCCAGAAGATTGGGAGAGCCTATACTCAATGAGCTTGCTNGATATGGAGCTTGAAAGATATGACAATGCGATTCCGATACTCGAAAAACTAGTCAGCGTTGATGAACGCTACGATGAAAGTCANTACTATCTGGGTTTAATCTATGAACAAATCGCGCAATATGAGACTTCTATAGAGCACTATCGAATGGTGCGCGTTGGAACAGCTAACTATCTGGCGGCACAGCAGCAGGCAACACGTCACAGCATTGGTCTTGGCGAATTAAACGAAGCCCATTCATGGCTAGTTAANCAGTCAAACGGACAACCTAGACTAGAAATTCTTTTCACTACTGTAGAATCNAATCTCTTAATCCAAGCGGGGTATCTTCAAGACGCGAAATCTTTGTTAGATTCAACTCTAAATCGATTTCCAAACGAAGCCGAATTACTCTTTGCTCGTGTTCTTTGGTTCGATTCGCAAGGTGATAGAGAAGGTTCAGAAAGGGATTTAAGACAAATTATACGTATGCAACCTGATGACTCTAGAGCGCTTAATCATCTTGGATACATGCTAGCAGACCAAACCAACCGNTTTGAGGAAGCGCTAGCTCTNATTGANCGAGCGATAGCAGTATCACCAGATGATCCGGCAATTATAGATAGTTTGGCCTGGGCACAGTATAAACTCGGGAGGTATGAGGATGCCTTAGCCAACCTTAAACGGGCATTCGCAGTTTTCCCTGACCATGAGGTTGCCTCACATCTTGGTGAAGTACTCTGGAAACTTGGAGAACGCAAAGAAGCAGCAAGGGTATGGGAAGATGCNTTAAANGAACGTCCCGATAGTAAATTAATCAAAGCAGTCATTGAGCGATTTATAACTGAATGATGAGGTCACACNTAAGACCATGGTTATTGTCATCCAGTAGATTTTTCCCTAAAGAAATTGCTGCAGTAGCCTTAATTCTAGGTTTATCGAATTGCTCCAACACGACACTAAGCACGAGCGATCAAAGCTGGGCGGAACAACGAACGTTAATTGAGCAATCTAGCGATTGGCAGTTGAGAGGCAGGGTTAATGTGCGATATCAAGAAGAGTCTCATACTCCTCGCATTCAATGGCAGCAACAAGATGACAANTACAGAATTCGCTTGTGGGGTACTTTCAATGTNGGCAACACAATAATTANGGGCGAACCAAACCTTGTCACTATGGAGCATGATGGAAAGATCCTNACAGCGACAAGTCCAGAAGATTTAATACTAGAAAATCTCGGTTATGAATTACCAGTCTCGTACTTAGAGTTTTGGATTAGAAGCCTTCCGTCTCCAAACTCAGAATCAGAATTAGAATTTAACGACCTAAACAANCTTTCCATAATAAAACAAGATGGGTGGGAAGTGNGTTANCCCGAAGTCCGCCAGTTTAGTGGAATTACTCTTCCGCGCCGAGTTGAAATCACTCGAGCGGCTAATGACATTCGCCTGAGATTTGTTGGACTAAGCTGGANAGTAAACTCTGGTGCAAATTAATGCTTTATGAAAGCCAATCGTACCTATCTCCTTCAAAGATAAANCTCTTTCTACATATCCTTCGTCGCCGAACCGATGGTTATCACGAGTTGCAGACCCTGTTTCAGTTACTAGATTATGGCGATGAGCTAACTTTCAAACCCAACAATAGCGGTATACTAGAATTACACCAAACNGCCGAAAGTCAGAAGCAAGCACTTCCNGCTAGTCAAAACCTCATACTAAAAGCTGCCCAACTGATCCAACAAACAACTGATATCAAAAACTTAGGAGTCGAAATAGGTCTATATAAGCGTATTCCAGTAGGCGCAGGGTTGGGAGGGGGAAGCAGTAACGCCGCAACTACATTAAAAGCTCTGAACAAGGTATGGAAATGTAACCTGTCTGATCAAGAATTGGCAGCTTTAGGCTTAAGACTTGGAGCTGATGTGCCTTTCTTTTTAAGGGGGCAATCNGCCTGGGGTGAAGGTATCGGAGAAAAGCTAAAACCTGTTAAACTCGAGAGGACCTGGTTTGCTATAATCACACCCGATTGCTCAGTATCGACGGCACGCATTTTTTCACATGAAAATTTGACACGGAACACTCAAGCTATCAAAATGGCCGACTTTCTGGCGGGCAGCTCTAGAAACGACTGNGAAACAGTGACAAGAAAACTTTACCCNCAGGTGGATGAGGCCCTNAGCTGGCTATCCAAGCATGCGGAAGCTCGAATGACAGGCACGGGGTCATCAGTGTTTGCGATATTTTCGAGCAAAAAAGAGGCCCGATCGGTGCTGGAACAACTACCAAACTATATGCGGGGTTTCGTGGCTGAAGGAATTAATTCATTATAATTTTAACTATGATTGAACAGTAATTATTGCAAGCCTCTGTTAATTCCCTAGTTGAATTAACGCTTAAGTAGAATATTTGGGGTGTCGCCAAGTGGTAAGGCACAAGGTTTTGATCCTTGCATTCGTTGGTTCGAATCCAGCCACCCCAGCCATTTTTTTGATAGAACGATACGACGAGAACAGAAAATACAGACCCATCCGAGGGAGCTAGCATGGCAAACAACTTAATGGTTTTTACCGGCAATGCTAATCCAATGCTAGCCGATGCTATTGCCAAAAATATAGGAGTCCGTTTAGGGTATGCGAGTATCAGCAAGTTTAGTGATGGTGAAGTTTCGGTCGAGCTAAACGAGAATGTGCGAGGAAAAGATGTATTTGTGATTCAACCAACTTGTGCACCGACCAATGACAGCATAATGGAGCTTTTATTAATGTCTGACGCCCTCCACCGTGCTTCCGCNAACAGNATAACAGCAGTTATCCCTTATTTTGGCTATGCCAGGCAAGACCGNAGGGTGCGGTCCGCAAGAGTGGCGATAAGCGCCAAAGTCGTNGCGGACATGATCGGCGCAGTGGGCGTTAACAGAGTGCTCACTGTAGACCTTCATGCTGAGCAGATACAAGGNTTTTTTAGTATTCCTGTAGACAATGTTTATGGCTCNCCAGTTTTAACCGACGATATTGAAAGACAGAACTACTCAAACCTTACGGTAGTGTCTCCCGANGTCGGGGGCGTTGTGAGAGCGAGGGCTGTCGCGAAACAAATAAACACTGACCTCGCTATCATCGACAAGCGTCGACCAACAGCGAATGAGGCACAAATAATGCACATTATTGGCGATGTAGACGGAAAAAGCTGTTTAATCGTAGATGATATGGTTGATACAGCCGGTACGNTATGCAAAGCTGCGGATGCGCTAAAAGAACATGGTGCGACTCAAGTAGTCGCGTATTGCACTCATCCAGTTTTGTCAGGTCCTGCTATTGAAAATATTGAGAAGTCGAGTTTAGACTCTTTGGTAGTTACGGATACAATTCCATTAAACGACANTGCAAAAAGCTGTAAGCGTATTCGTCAGCTATCGATGGCTAAGCTTTTAGGCGAATCGATCAGGCGAGTAAGTAATGAAGAATCCATTAGTGCGATGTTTGACAACACTTAGGTTTNATGATGTCGCTGGATAGAGCTACTGGGTCAATTTTAAGACACAGTTTTTTTAACCCTTTGCGTAATCGGTCGCAGATTAAGCAAAGTAAATAATAAGAGTTTAGCTGGCGACTTAGTGACTATTGTCATCGTAAGTTTGATTCCAGCCTCTTAGTCGAGAGGAACAAATAATGTCAGAAGATTTTGAATTAAACTGTTCTGTTCGGGAGGACATGGGGAAAGGTGCGAGCCGCCGCCTGCGTCGATTGAACGAGTCTATTCCAGCTATTCTTTATGGAGGTGATAAGGATCCTACTTNGCTCACCCTTGCCNATAAAGATATAGCNAAAGCTACAGAAAACGAAGCCTTTTTCTCGCAAATTATCACGCTNAAGNTTGGGAATAAGAAAGAAAAGGCTGTTGTTAAAGCGCTGCAGCGACATCCGGCAAAGCCGTTTATACTTCATGCCGACTTCCTAAGGGTTAGCGATAAACAAGCTATCACAGTTAAGGTTCCAATCCATTTCCTTAATGAGGAAAAATGTTCGGGCGTGAAAATTGGTGGTGGTAATATTCTAAAGACACTTAACGAAATAGAAGTATCTTGCTTACCTAAGGATCTACCAGAATACATTGAAGTCGATATGCTCGAGGTTGAGCTTGGTGAATCTATCCACCTCTCGGATATTACATTGCCTGAAGGCGTCATAAGCGTCGCCTTATCTGTAGGAGAGGAAAACGACTTATCTGTAGCTATCGTACAAGCACCTCGTGGTATTGCTGAGGACGAAGAAGATACCTCTGGAGAAGGCGGTGCTGAAGAGCAAACCGATGGTGAGGAGTCTGCGGATAATCAAACTTCAGGTGAAGATGAGAGCAAATAGACAGANGCTTTGACCTCCGGAACCCAAAAACAATGCCGGATCATCCAATAAAACTTATTGTGGGCCTGGGAAACCCGGGTCCACAACATGATAGCAACAGACATAACGCCGGTGTGATATTTCTCCATCACCTCTGTAAAACTTATGGAAATAGTCTTCGAANCGAATCTAAATTCTTTGGTGAATTTTGTTCAATCAGCATAGGAGACTCCGATATTAAGCTGCTTTTCCCTACAACCTTCATGAACAATAGTGGTAAATCCGTTGCGGCTGTTTGCAAATTTTTTAAGATTGCGCCAGAGAACATGTTAGTCGTTTATGACGAAATCGATTTCGATGTTGGNGTCAGTCGCTTCAAAGAAGGTGGGGGTCATGGTGGACATAACGGCGTGCGTGATATCATAAGCGCAACCGGGGGAAAGAAAAATTTCTTCCGATTGAGGATCGGCGTCGGTCATCCAGGTCACAAGTCTATGGTAGCTAACTATGTCTTGAGTGACCCGNCTAGATCAGAGGCTGATGCTATTATGTCGAACATTGAAAACGCTATAAGAATTCTCCCCGCAGCTATTGATGGCAATTGGGAGGAGGCAATGCGTTTCCTTCACAGTGATTAAGGACCAAAAACATGGCGGTCAAGTGCGGCATCGTTGGACTTCCAAATGTTGGAAAATCTACTCTATTCAATGCACTAACCAAAGCAGGGATTGCTGCTGAAAATTTCCCCTTCTGTACAATCGAGCCGAACTCAGGTGTTGTATCCATCCCTGACGAACGCCTCGACAAGCTGGCCTCTCTAGTAANTCCACAGAAGGTAATTTCAACCACCGTTGAATTCACAGATATAGCCGGTTTAGTCGCNGGCGCTTCGAAAGGAGAAGGTCTTGGCAACCAATTTTTAGCGAACATTCGAGAAACGGATGCAATTGCCCACGTAGTTCGTTGTTTTGAAGATGAAAACGTCACTCATGTTTCAGATCATATTAATCCTGCAGCCGACATTGAAACAATTAATACNGAACTTGCTTTGGCGGATTTAGAAACAATAGAGAAAAATCTTGACAGAGTTAGCCGGGTAGCAAANAGTGGAGACCGGGAGGCGAAGAATCATGTANCTTTATTGGAAAAAGTGAAGTCTCATCTAGATGAAGCCAAACCTGTGAGAACTCTTGAACTGTTTAAAGAAGAGCAGANTANCCTCTACNCCCTTCATCTACTTACCGCAAAACCTGTTATGTATATTGCCAACGTTGATGAAAACGGTTTCGAAAATAACCCANATTTGCAGGGAGTGGAAAAAATCGCCATGAANGAAAACGCCGAAATTGTAATCATCTGCAATAAATTAGAAGCAGAAATTGCGGAACTCGAAGATGATGAAAAACTGGAGTTTTTANATGACCTTGGCATGAAAGAACCAGGCTTAGACAGAGTGATAAAAGCTGGATACAACCTATTGGGCCTCCAGACATACTTTACAGCAGGTGAAAAAGAAGTAAGAGCTTGGACAGTAAAGAGAGGAGCTTCGGCGCCAACAGCAGCAGGTNCCATTCACACAGACTTTGAGAAGGGNTTCATTCGAGCCGAAGTAGTTGGGTATGACGACTTCATCCAAAATAATGGAGAGTTAGGTGCTAAAGATGCTGGTAAATGGCGCTTAGAAGGCAAGGACTATGTTGTTCAAGACGGAGACGTCATCCATTTTAGGTTTAATGTTTAACAAGTGGTGTCACTAATGAAANTTCGCAGAATTGAAATTATTTTGGTCATTTTTATTTTGTGCAGTCCCGCAAGAAGCCAGACGCTAGAAGACGAAGCTGTCAGCTGGCTTCAAGAATACATCCAAATAGACACCATTAATCCACCCGGCAATGAATATCGTGCAGTGGATTTTCTTGCAGAAATTTTTGAGTCTGAAGGCATCGAATATCAAACCGCAGAAAGTGCTCCGGGTCGCGGCAATATTTGGGCGCGTCTTGATGGAGGGCCTGAGCCTGGCTTGATAATGCTTCAGCATTCGGATGTTGTGCCAGCTGATGAGGAGTTTTGGACTATCCCCGTATTGTCTGGAGCCATCCGCGATGGTGTTATTCTCGGGCGAGGAGCCCGTGACATGAAGGGACTAGGAACTCTCCAGCTTTCTACCTTCATAGCCTTACACCGATCTGGTGTGAGACTCAACAGAGATGTGGTGTTTCTCGCCACCGCTGATGAGGAAGCTGGNGGCTTATATGGGGTCGGATGGCTTATAGAGAACCGCCCAGAAATTTTCGAAGACATTGGAATCCTCCTAAATGAAGGTGGAGGTGGAAGTCGAGTAGGACAAAACGTAGTGTTCAGCGTCGAAGTCACGCAAAAAGTCCCAGTCTGGCTTCGTCTTTATGCCATCGATCGTCCAGGACATGGTTCATCACCCAGAACTACAAGTTCAGTAACGCGAATCGTTCAGGCTCTAAATACTATTCTNGAGAATCCCTTTCCCCCTCGAATTATTGGCCCGGTAGATGANTACTTCGGCGCGTTGTCAATAGATATGGACCAAGAATGGGCTGGTTCCTATGCCAATATCCAGTCTGCCATCAATGATCCAAATTTCGTGGAGAAATTACATGACGCTCGNCCAGGCCACAATTCCCTTATCAGAGACACATGTTCTATGACTCGCATGAGTGGTTCTAATAAGATTAATGTGATTCCACCAACAGCTTGGGCAGAATTAGATTGTCGCATACTGCCTGATAAGCCAGCAGATCAGTTTATCANCGAACTAGATGATTTGATTGGCTACACCGGCGTGGAGATCCAAACAATCATGGCATTCACACCGGCTATCTCTGAAACTAACTCCCGACTNTACAGNGCTATAGACTCCGTGACTCAGGAGTTGCACCCAGGATCTCGAGTNCTGCCATCTGTCAGCACTGGCTTTACCGACAGCCACTTTACTAGAGATTTAGGGATAATCAGTTATGGCTTTAACCCCATAATTACCAACAGAGGAGAACACACGGGAGTGCATGGCAATGACGAGCAGGTGGGNGAGGAAGCATTCCGCNGTGGTGTCGGTGACTACTATGCTGTAATTCGAAATGTTGTAATCGACTAGTTCTGGTATTGACATTTTAGATGTAAATCGACAAAATTCGCGGCCTTTCGACACTATAGAGAACGTCGTTTTAATTTGATTCCTACTGATGACTATCAGCGGAATGAATAAAAAATATAGAACAATGGCTATGTAGCTCAGCTGGTTAGAGCACAGCATTCATAATGCTGGGGTCGGTGGTTCAAGTCCACCCATAGCTACCAAACATCGCTCCGGCAAGTCCTGGAGAAATACAAAGAAGTTCTAAAAGCCCTAAAACTAGGGCTTTTTATAAAAGCTGTTTTTACAAGCTGAATCTTTGTCTCAGAAAATGGGCAACCCCATCTCTATCATTAGCTCCAATCACATCATTTGCAACTTCTTTCAATTTATCCTTAGCGTTGAAAGGAGCATAACTTTCATCCGAAATTCTAAACATGCTGAGGTCATTATCGCTATCACCAAAGCAAATTAAATTAGTAGCTCCCAGCTGTTCTGCAATTTTTTTTACTGCCGCGCCCTTACTCGCTTTGTAATGGTGGATATCCATCCACTTATAAGCGCTGCCCTCTATAGCAGGACCTGAGTAAGTGACTAAGTTGTTATTTTTATTCAATTCCATCTGGATTTCTTCAACCGCGGCCGCGACTCCGATCATACTTACGTTTGTCACCTGACTCAGACTGGATAATTGGTTCAAAGACATCATCTTAGCTTTGGTATTTTGATAACGCGCGCTAATAAGTTCCTTTTCAATATCATGACGCGGATTAGCATGGTAAATAAAATAATCGCTTTCATCGACCGCATGAACAAAGGGAGTGATACCTTGTAAACCTGCAGCTTGCATGATTACCGAGACCTCTAATGAGCTTAGCAAATGTTCGAGAGTCAAACTGCATGCTCTTGGATCCCATATCGTTACACCATTACTGTAAATCTGTGGTAATTCAAAACCATACCCATCTAGAATACTTGTACCAGTAAGCATGGTCCTGCCCGTTGCCGCTGAATAAGCGATACTATTTTCTTGGAGTTTCACCAAAGTTTCTTTTGTAAAGTTAGAGATTTCTGACTCACTGTTCAACAGTGTGCCATCAAGGTCAAAAAATATTAAGTCCATAAAACCGTACTACTCAGGAATTTAGTTCTTCAGTTTCTCACCTCAGTGAGACACCTACTTGAAGTTCTGTTGATTAAATAATATCTAATGATAGCGACGCCGTTACACTAACATTAAACCCCACAAAAAAATTTTTCAGAGCTAGAGAGGTCGTTGGATGGTTTGCCGCTGAATCCCAAGACCTTCAACACCTACGCGCACGACATCACCGGGTGCTAGGTAAACTGGAGGGTCCATTCCGTCTCCTACACCGGCAGGGGTTCCCGTAAAAATTATGTCTCCTGGATTCAACGTCATAAATTGGCTTAGATGGCTTACTATCTCCTTAACGCCAAAAACCATGTCAGTCGTGTTTCCTTGTTGACGTTTTTCTCCATTGACCTCTGACCAAATTGAGAGGTTTTGAACGTCTTTTATCATGTCTCGTGTAACGAGATATGGCCCCACGGGTGCGAAAGTATCTCCACTTTTTCCTTTCGTAAACTGCCCGCCCCTCTCTCTCTGGAAGGCGCGCTCAGAAACATCATGACCGACAGTAAACCCTGCGACGTGATCAAATACCTCATCCTCGCTTATATACTGTGCTTTGCGACCAATAACCACAACCAGCTCTGACTCATAATCAAGCTTGTGCCCATTGCGCGGCTGAATGACGTTATCAAATGGGCCGGTTAATGCCGAAGTAGCCTTCATGAAGACAAGAGGCTCGGAGGGCAAATCAACTGCCATTTCTGCAGCGTGATTTACATAGTTAAACCCAATCGCCACTATCTTGCCAATTCCTGTAAGTGGAATTCCAAGTCGAGGATCACCTTGAACAACTGGGATCTGATCGAGCGGAATTGCAGCGATTTCCTCAAGAGCTTCATCAGAGAGCTGGCCCGGAGTAATGTCCTCGATAAATGCAGATAGGTCATGTATTTGGTTTTGACCATCTAAAAGGCCCGGCTTCTCCTCGCCGACAGGTCCAAAGCGAACGAGTCGAAGCTCAGTAGCACTTGTCAGTCCTGCAAGGGCAAACAATAGACATATGACAGCAACATCGACTAGCTTATTTAGAAACATGATTTACCTCACCATTATGTGATTATTTTGGTTTTGAATTTTGTCCATCGAAAAACCCGAGAGAACAAATTCCGTTAAATATAAATCGATTTTTCAATTTACAGCCATCTCTAATAACATTAATTCCCTCTCATCAGCATCTAGTCGAGCAGTTAATCCAAGTGGCACAACCGTCTGGTTCTGTGTGTGACCGATCATTAGGCCTTTCAAGACTGGAATTCCAAGATTTTCACACCTGGCCCGAATTACCTCCTCCACACTAAAGGTGTTACTTCCATAGCCGGTATTTGTAAATTTACCAAACGCTATACCTGCCACTTGCTCTAGTTTGCCTGTTAGCCAAAGTTGTGTGAGCATCCTATCAATGCTGTAGGGCGGCTCGTAAACATCTTCGAGAAATAGTATTGCGCCCTTAAAATCCGGTTCATACTCAGTTCCAAGAAGCGTTACTAATAAAGACAGGTTACCCCCAACCAATCTGCCTTCAGCGATTCCAGCCGATATCCTTGTTACCCTGTTCTCGCGTTCCACGCGTCCAGGTCCTGATTCAAAATTTGGTGGCCCGCCAATATCAACCAACATTTGTGGCCTCAGTAGCACTTTTTCAAATTGCTCGAATGTATAGTCCGTGAAATTCTCAAACGCCATGGGTCCATGATAGGTTACTAAACCCGTTTTCACCTGTATTGCATTTAAAAGCGCTGTAATGTCACTGTAACCCATAAAGACCTTGGGATTTGCGGCTATAATTTCATAGTCTAAGTAAGGAAGAATCCTTGGCGCACCNTAACCACCNCGAGTACAGAAAATCGCATCTATTTCTGGGTCTGCAAAAAAANCATTTAAATCCTNNGCCCTCTGCTGGTCTGTTCCGGCAAGATATTGATTGCGAGCAAATAAATTCGGTGAGGCCTTAGCTTCAAATCCCAGNGACTTCACAAACTCAATCGAAGCCAGAATATCTTCATCTTCTTCAGCATTACTTGCGGGAGAGACTAGTCCCACTGTCATTCCGGGTTCGAGCTTATTTGGTTTTATCACCCCACTTNTTTGAGAAAAAGAAAAACCNGAAGNTGCCGAGACAACTGTTCCAGTCANTGCATAGTTTATAAACTGTCTTCTGGATACCNGCATGCTCAGATTCTCTATAAGATATTTTCANCGANACAATATAACATGAGGATAATATAAAGACCCNTTGATTCAAAACTTCTAGGTCGACTCTCCCATGATTTTTCTGTTAAATAGTGTNATGTCAGTCACCAGCACAACAAGTGNCCATGAGCTCTATAAACTTGGAACCCTAGGGGCAATCTTTCTGGCACTCACATCGACCGCTTTAAACTTTACAGACAGCACAAACNTTGCTGCCAGTTTCCTTATTATCAGCATGATCAGCTGGTTTTATGTTCTAACAAATTGTCACCGTAAATTGCATCTCAATTACGATCCAAAGAGTAAACGGTACTTTCAAAAACTAGGTATAGGTAATCGCCTAACGTTAGCCAGAGGNCTACTGATTGGAGCGACCGCTGGATACATCGGGACCGACCCATCAACTCTAAGCGAATTTTCTATATTTCTTCCGGCTATCTTCTACACAGTCGCAGCGATTGGTGATGCGTTAGATGGTTATATTGCTAGAGTAACAATGCAGACTACTCAATTGGGAAGNGANTTAGATAACGAACTNGATGCNTTTGGATTATTAATAGCNCCAGTCTTAGCTGTACTCTGGGNNAAACTNCATTTCACTTACCTTTTTGTGTCANNAGCTTTTTATATNTTTAGATTGGGTATTTNTTNTAGGAACCACCATGGAAAACCGGTTTACGAGCTGATTCCAAACCAATTCCGCCGGAGACTAGCAGGCTATCAGATGGGCTTAGTTGCGACTTCTCTTTGGGCTCCCGTACCAGCCGAATTAACAAAACCGGTAGGAATCTTATTGATGATTCCTCTTCTAATAAGATTTTTGCTTGACTGGCTCCAGATCAGCGGTCGGATCAAAAAACAATGATCGCAGGATTCAAGAAGAATACATTTTTTAACTCCTTAATTTGGTTTGCTGCTAGTGTCCTTATAATTTTAACAATTCTTGAGTTACCTATTGGCGACATGCTTCCGCGCATACGTGCGATTTCAATTTCTGTATGGACCACATTGCTTTTAGTCAACTTGATTATACTTTTTCTAGCTGTCAAACGCTGGCAAATTCTCTCTCAAATATTTGGTATTGAGATATCTTTCGCCCGTCTATTCATAATCCGACAGGCTGGCAGCACATTTAGTTTTGTGACACCCGGTCCTCAATTTGGCGGCGAGCCACTCCAAGCCTATTGGCTTAATCGTGGTCAAGGGATACCGATAGATAACACTATTGCTTCTATTGGAGCAGATCGTTTCATTGAGGTGTTTATCAATTTTTCACTCTTATTTCTCGGCATCTTGTTGGTGATACGAGGAAATATAGAGGCTGACTTGTCTAATGCCGTTTTCTTTGTCTCTCTTTCATTAATCTCCCTCTTAACCTTGTTGTCGCTATTGTTATACAAGCATCGATTCATTATTAGTACTCTATTTTCGCTGTATGGGCTAGTATTTCGGAAAGCATCAGATAAAGATCAGGAACAGCGGATCATCACCAGCATAAGCATGATTTTTTCAAGAATTGAGAAAGAAAAATTGAGAGTGACTTTTGCGATCGTTATTGGAGTCTTTGGATGGTTTGCTCTTATTTTCGAATTGTATCTCATGATGAGCGCATTAAACCTTACTCCTGATCTATATGAAATAGCACTCGTCATGATCGGAATTCGTATCGCACTGCTAATGCCAATCCCAGGAGGAGTTGGGACGATGGAAACTTCGCTAATCTGGTCTTTCGGCGTTCTTGGCCTCAGTATGGTTGGAGCTGGTGGAGTAATCGCCTTAAATAGAATCAGGGACTTAATAATTCTTGCTCTTGGTGCTGGATGCCTACTTTATTTATCGAGACGTAACCTAATACAAAGAAATGTCTCTA
>PAWK01000063.1 GCA_002714195.1 Gammaproteobacteria bacterium
CAACTCCATAAAAACCCTCAAAATCAAAAGCCCTCCAAATTAGATGGACCAAGAATATTTTTGACCACCAAGGATATTGCTTATATATCCTCCTATACTCAACCTCCCATCCAGTAAATCTGAATATCAGCTCCCAATCCTGCGGAGAAAGTTCAAATATATGAGTATTTTCGGGAGTGATTTTTCTATGATCTGATTCATTCCTGATTTGACTAAAGCCAGTTCTGCTGCTTTTGACATATGGCACTGTTAGAACAAAATATTCTGAATTTGGTTCTCTAATACTCCTTAAGAACCCAATTGGATCAAGCAGATGTTCAAGTGTCTCAAAGAGTAAAAAAACTTCAATTGAGAGTGGATCAAATTCAGGATGATCAAGCAAATCTTCTGCTCTAACATTTATGGCCTTTAGACCTTTTTCTTGGATTTTCTCAACAGCAACCGGGTCAAGATTAACCGAATAAGGATTGATTAAATCTGGATAAATTCCATTGAGATACTGAATGTGTGTCCCTGCTGAATCACCTATATCAACAACCGTTATTGAGTCTTGATTGGCTTTATCTATTGCATAACTTGCCATATAAGTTTGAAAAGCATGCAAGGATCTAACTTTGGTTTGAAGATAAGGACTGTCTATTGTATTTGTTGTGTATTGGTGAGTAACATCTGGAACAAATNCTTNNAGACGTTTTCTTAATTCCAGAAGCTTCTGGGANNTGACCGCTAGATCAATTGAAATTCTAAGTAAACCATAGAATATTGGTTTTATTAATTCTTTAAGCTTTTTCTTCATCATAAATCAGTAAATTCTAGCTAGCATTGTTTCCTCAGTAAGAAATTCATCATCTTTTTTGATATGGATTCTCTGCTCATATATAGAAGCATTGATTATATGCTTTGCAAATGAATATAAGAAAACAAGTAACCACATCCATGCAAAAAATTTATACGTTGCCTGCATCGCAACAAAGGCACTGCCTTGAGCCAATGTAATACACATAAAAATCTTTGCTAGTTTCTGATAATCAGACTTATACAAGAGTCTTGAAAATCTAAGGAACTTAAACAGTGTGAGAATATATATGATTAACATGATTAAGGCAATGATGCCATAGTCCATGATAATGTTAAGGCTGAAATTATGTATTGAGAAAACATTATCTTCACCGACATATCTTTGTTGTAAGTCTGCTCCTAAGATGCCCGATTGATAAAATCTTGAGAAAGTAGCAAACGGCTCAGTGTTTCGAATGTCTTCAGTATAAAGTTGTGGTACATCAGCAGAGTAACAAAAATGATATCCAAGGCCTGCTCCAGTACCATATGGAAATTGTACTATTATCTCTGTTGCCCTTGCATATTGATATGCTCTTTCTATAAAACCATGAGAATCTGTCAATAGAGATCCCCTNAAGTTATTAACAAAAATGCTTCCTGCAACAATTACTATAACCGCTATAAAGCCAAATAAGCTNGATAGCATCCGATTGATTGTTATTGAAGATTTTTGATCCAATCCTTTGGATGAATTTCGATATCTAATATAAAAATAATAGATGAAAACCAGAATTGAGATTATCAATAACGCATTCGTGGCTCTATTTAAATTTGAGATGATTGTCAAAAATGCACCCAAAGCGAATAAAAGATAAATTTGCTTTCTATGCATATGAAACATATACAGAGATAACCAAAAAATTATCAAAGATGCTTTGGATACAGTATGAAGGCTATTGGTAAATCCACTGACAAACCATTCTTGACCTGAATCAAGACCTATGCTCCATAAACCAGGGATCTGATAATTTAAGTAAAAAGTGATAAAGCTCTCAACNGACCAGANCGCTGAAACAAATAAAAGAACTTTTATTACATTCTCAAAATGTCTTATTTTCCATCTATTCTTCTCAATGGTTAAAAAAACCATAAATGCTAGAAAATATGGTGGTATAGCTGAATACATTCTGGATCCAATTAATTCTAGAGATGGTCTAAATCCACCTGCTACAAGAGCATATGAAATGAATGTATGAATAGCCCAGAGTAAAAATATTTTTTGGGCAGTAGTGAATTTTATTCTTTTTGTATCCCTAATTAACTCAAATGTATAAAGAACCAATAGCACAGATGCACCTATGAACATTGCAATGATTGGTCCTGAGCTTGGAAACGGCCACCAAGGTGATTTCATCGCCTGCTGGGGAATAAGAAGCATGAAAGGTAAAAAATAGATCACTTTCGTTGAAAGATATTCTTTAAAATTACCTTCATGTGTCATGCTTTAATGCCTTTTGGAAATTATCTCTTGATTGCTGAAATATTATTTGCAAAACCGATATAACGTGACAATTTTAATTCTAACTGGGTTTCATTTCTCCATGGCTTATCATAAATAAGAATNCCAGATTCATTATAGCCCGTAAGCATTCCGCAAATTTTTCCAATATACTTACCAATTAAGGGGATTTGTTCAAAAATGAATCCAACCTTTCTGATTTTGACATCATCAAATTTATTAAACATAAGTCTCAGTCTTTTTTGCGAGTAAACTTTCGTCTCAGGGTTATAAACTTCTTGTTTATCCTCTGACATCCATTCAGTTGAACGCCCTAACCATTTTTTATCTCTAAATATGCCACCCATTATGATTCCTCTTAAAAGAAATAGATTAATCCAATAAAGAAAAGAATGCTTTGAGTAGAGCATAATTACAGCCCTTCCTCCAGGCTTAAGAACTCTGAAAACTTCAGAAATTGCTTTCTCAGTATCATGCGTATGATGCAAAACACCATTTGAATAAACAATGTCAAAGTAGTTTTCTTGAAAAGGTAATTTTTCGGCATCGCCATGAACACCAAAGGAGTTTCCAGAATCATCTAAAAGATTTAGTTTCGTTGAGGCTGAATATGCTCGATCAAGAGTAATATCTAGAGCTGTCATTTTTGCCCCCTTCAGAGAAAAAAGTGAGGAGTGAGCTCCAGCTCCACAACCAATTTCAAGCACTTTTTTTCCTTCCAAAGTTTCAATAGGCATTTCAATGACTGCAAGATGTTCTCTATGATGAAACAAGTCCTCAAGATTATCGAGTCTATCTATAAATACATCCTTATCATCAAAATTCTCATGATCTTTGTATGCGGCATGATAAAGGTGTTTCCAGAAATCTGTTATCTCTTTCTTGGATTTATAATTATCTGATTCTGCGATAGTGAGAGAAGGAACTGCATTCTTTATGAGGTAAGTCTGATTGCAATTCTTACATTTCAATAAGCCATCTTGCATAGTGCCTTCTTGAAAAAAATCNACACCTGAACAATTNGGACACATTAAACCCTTTTCGTTAGCGATTAATTTCATTTTCATTAGTTATTCTTTAATTGAAAGTATTGCTATGTGCTTCAAAAGAGGGTGAATTACATAATAAGTTGTTGAATCTGTCTGAACCTGACTCAAAACCATTTCAAAAGATTTATTTTTAGAATAATTCACCAATGTTTCTGTCAATAAGGAAGCTCTAATTTGGTTGTCATACACATAATCAATGTCCATTCCCANCTNTGGTGGATTATATCTTTTTCTTGATAATATATCTCCCTTGTCGATCTCTGGACTAAGCTCAATGACAGANACGGCACAGTCATTTCTGTCAATGAGACTATAATATGAAGTAGTGCTTCCTCTATAATCTGGTAACCAACCTGCATGTGCATGCAAGAATCTTGATACGGAGAGTAATTCAGGGCATACGATTTGACCACCAAATCCAGAATAAATTGTAAATTCAGGAGATAAGATCTCCATTTTCTTAATCACTGAATGATGATTTATTGAATCTGATCTGATTATTTCTACGTTATGTGAGACTTTTTTTGATAGAGAAAGTATGTCTTCATGGAAGCCTTTTTGTTCTGCCAGGCCTAAATTTTTCTGAATAGCTCCTATTTTCTTATTCAAATCTGCCAGCTTAAATTTCTTATCTGGATTTTTAATGATTAAAATAGAGCCGAATTCTATGCTTTGTTCTTTGAATTTTTCAAGATAAATTAATGACCTCGCAGTCTCNGCAGCAAGGAAGGTAAAATTTTCTAAGTACATTAGACTGATATCCCTAGTTTAGAAGCAAGCTTGCTAACATGATTAAGCTCCATCCTTATTAGCCAAGCAAGATTCTTTTTTTCTAGCCCACTCAGTTCATAAAAAACTGAAATCAAGGTATCGTTCACTTTTAACATTCCATTCAGATAATTAAGCTTGTTTTTAATTTCATATGATCTAGAAAGTATTGATGCAAGTTGGAGATAGTTATTTAAGTTTTTGAAGTCACTATCATCACTTTTTTTGAATTCTGGCAGATAAAAATCGTAAATTCTTTTTGAAACTTCAAATTTTTTTAATATCAGATCAATGTCAGAAAAAATGTCAGTGCTGCTTGAATGATTTTCAGATTGGAGTGAAGTATATATTTTTCCTAAAAAACTCGATGTTTGTATAAAACTTTCATTTCTTTCAATAACATTCTCTGAGAATGAAGGCTCCACTGCATCCTCAGTCTTGCCTATTATCATCTTTCTGTTTTCAAAGTATGAGTTCAAAAATTCATGCCCATTGTATTCAGCATAAAAATAGGTGTTAGGTGATATGATTTTATCTCCATCTGTATATAAATAACTCATACTCTAACCGCCTAAAGGCTTTATTAATTTTGAGACAATTGCTGCATAATCTATTGCATTTCTTGCCTCTGACAAACGAGATTTAAGATCAGTGTTCTTATTTGCCAAATTCAAATCATGGTAGATCTCATCATATATGATGGTGGTGAGCTCTTTAGCTGTCTTATTTTGATCTGTTTTTAAGTGAATGTTTGGCGCTTTTGGTATCGGGAATTCAATATCATAGCCTACGAAGTCAGATATCTCTCCTTTTCTTGCTGACTCATAAAGACCTTTGATATCCCTCCTTTCTAATTCTGCCAAGGAAGCCTCAAGAAACACCTCATAGTAATTTGAGAAAATCTTTTTATTCTCCTTAAGAATATCTGGAAATATGCAAAGTATTGAGCAAATAACATCTTCTCCGCTTTGATCTAATGCTAATGATATTTCTTGTATGCGTTTTGCGTTCTGATACCTAGCTTCGAGTGAATACGACGTTTCTTTTTTATTATTGCCATCAATCAATCTAACAATGTCACCATCAATAGGTATGGCATTCGAGTTTGTTTCTTTTGATATTTTCTTAAATAAAATGTCTGCAATGGTAGTCTTACCTACCCCTGACATACCTACTAACCAAATAACCATTGCATTCCTACGAAATCTTAAGCTGACCTGAATTATAAAGTTTATCTGCAATCTCTAAATCGTTTGGAGTATCAATTTCAAACCAATCTGTGTTTATCTCAGCAGCAGAAATTTTGATTCCTTCTTTGATCATAAGACGAAAGAGCGCTGTCATATCAAGTGAATCTTGCTTATCTTGTAATTTACAAAGTATTTTTTTAATTTTCTCCATCCCAATGGGTGTAAGCTTGAATAGACCTGTATACTGACCCATTACTTTGTCAGTTGAATTTATTTCATTACCAATATCAAGGACAAAATTGTGATCTGATATTTCAAAAGATTCTGCATCTTCTTTGGGATCATCAAATCTCAATTGCCATTGATTGAGCCAGTTTTTATCATAACCGAGTACGATATCTCCATCATGCTTTATGATATTTGTTAATGCATTTTTATGAAAAACGATATCTGAATATGAAACAATCGTATTGGAATCAATAAATGATGCTGCTCTCAATAATGATGAAACCATGTTGGTCTTTTGCCAATTCTCATTATTGAATTTAATCAAGTCATATTCATCAAATTGTTCTTTGAGATATCCGGTCACTATCGCGATTTGATTTATAGAAACCTTATCAAAGCTTTCTAATTGCCAGTCAATCAGTCTCTTACCTCCAAGTTCAGTAAAACACTTTGGATGTTCTGATGTTAATTGATCCATTCTGCTTCCTCTCCCTGCTGCGAGGATTAAGCCTTTAATGTTACTCTCTTTCATATTCTTGAATTTTATTTCCTATGGATCCTATTAGTAGCAATCTTTATTCATTTCTTATTGATTTTATTAATGATGCTGTCAATTAAAATCTTATTTTCCAATTGGCAGTTGTTTGATCGTTCTGGATGCCATTGGATGCCCATTATGGGTAATTCTTCGTGAAAAAATCCCTCAACAACTGATCTCTCAGAAATTGCAAATGCCTTTAATGAAGGTGAAAGGCCATCGATCAATACTCCATGATTATGATAGCTATTGACCTTAATAATCTTTTTTTCGAGCATTTGAACATATCTTTTATTCACAATTTCTACTTCATGCTCAATACTCACATGTTTCTGTTTAGTAGTTTCCTCTATATTTGAATTAAGCCTTCCCCCAAAATATTCATTAATTATCTGAAATCCTCTGCAAAAACCTATGATTGGAATTGAATTATTCACTGCATACTCAATGGCATGTCGCTCTAATTTATCTCTTCTGCTAAACTCTCCTAAATCGTTTCCATTGCTGAGTATTAAGAGATCTAAATTAAGATTCTCAAACCAATCATCATCAAGAATTCTGAAGTTTGGAATCGGAATTAAAAAAGCTTTAGGAAAGTTTTTAGTAAAATAATCAATCCAGTCATGGCTGAGTTCATCTCTAAGCTCACCGTGATTAGGCTCTTTGATTATCCTTTGTGTAATACCAATTTGCATAGATTTATTCCAATATTAACGCCGAAGAAATCGTTCTTTCGGAGCAATTAAGATTTATCTTATTAGATTTTTCTAACTTTAAAAAAATTTGTTCGCCACAACCGATGGCTGCTGGCAAGCCAAATTCGGCACATCGAATTGCCATATGAGAATTTGCACCACCATATTTTGTGACCAAACCTTTGACATCTCTTGTGAATATCCAATCAAATCCTGGGTCTGCATTCTCAATTAAAACTATTTTTCCATCTATGATTTCTGGATCAACGTCTTTGCCTGAAATCCTAACAGCATCATCACTTATAATTTTATTTGTTATAAAATTTGGTTCGCCAATCAAAAGAGGGACGACAAACAAATCAGATACTTCTGAGATAAGACTTGGAAGCAATATTCTTTCAGTAATCTGGTAACTCTTCTTGCCATCTTTGATTGAATCATTAATTATTTTCATAAATTCGACATCGTCGCTCGTCTTGTTTTTTTTCAGTAGTTCAGAAAAATCAATAAATGATAATTCTTCTTTTGAAATATCATGATTTTTCCCCCACTCTTCAAGTAACTCTAAAATGTAATTTAGAGATTTAGTGAAGATAAATTTTGAATACTCTCTTGCCTGAATAGATCTTCGAATATAATCAAATAGAAATTCAGGCCCAATAGTGAAGCCATACATATCCAATAATGAACTTATCTTTTTTTTCTGTTCTTTTGATAATTTAAATTTACTGATTTTCTCATCTAGTTTTTGTACATTCTTTTCTTTAATGATCAGATCATCCCTTGCTTTATAAGGAATTGATAATATGTCATATGTTCCGGGTCTCAAGTGGCCATAGCTGTCAATAATCTCTTCTTTTTCCAGTTGGCCAAGAGAAAACTTATTCAAATCTTTAATAAATTCAGTAGCAACTGTTGGAATAGTTTTTTGAAACCTTTCTACGTCTTCAATTGAGAGAATCTCAAGTGAAACTATCGAGTCTAATAAAGACTTTGCTATGAATCCATGTCTAGCTAAAACTGAAAACGGAATAGTGCCATATTTCATACAATCATTTGCCATTGACTCAATTGCATTGAGATAATCTTCATCTGGTCTCAACTGTGACCTTCTGGTCTCAAGAGTTTCTAACATTTTTAAATTTTCATCAATTGATGCCATGTCGCCTTCTATATGGCCTTTGGTTAACTGAAGAAAGCAATCGCCCAATATTTCCAATTCCTCCTCAGTTAGAAGCTCTGGATACCTATCTTTGAATTGGTCGAAAAAATTGAAATTAAAGGTCGTTGAAGCGACATCGAACTCTACCTTATCATGCAAATGAGGTTCGCTCTGAAGCTTTGCAAGCCAGGCATTAACCAATTTATTTCCAATTGAGCTAGGTAGTCTTTTAGGAAGGTAACTAAAAAAGCTCAAGCGGACATCTATGAATGGCTGACCGGATAAGGATGCCATCAGAGACCTCCCTTCAGGATGACAGTAGCCCATTCGATCCCTTGCTATCCTCCAAGCACTGTTAGTTATGAGAAAATCATAAAGCGAATATGCCAGTTTTCTTGGAGCTGTTCCTATTATTTCAGCGGGATTCCAATCAGGCATTCTTCCTAGGATTGCCCTATCACCGTAAGCATTATCTAGAGGCTTAAGCAGATCTTCGACTTGATCTTTCATTTCATCTAGGGAATGGTTGATTCTTGAATCAATATCATCAATCCAATTCTTTTGGGTAGTGATTCTTCTGACCTGCAACAGGTTCACCTCATGGCTCAGATTATCAATGGCAAATTCAATATCCAACATATCGCTTGAAACAATGAATTCAATTTCCTTTACTGCTTCTATAAGGCTGAGAAATCTTTCAGACTTTAGACTTGTAAAACCATAATCTCTGTGAATATATAACGTCCTATTACTATAGCCAGTGCCCGAGGAGACTGTGTCTGTTCTACCTGTCTCATCATCATAGTTAATAACGTAATATGGTGCTCCTGAATTCATGTCCTTAGTAAATAGAACACCGCTCATAGACACGTCAAGCGCCATTTCTTGTATCAGGACTTGGTCTTCCATGGAGGCAATGTTTTCAAACTTGCTATAACTTTCAATTACATCATTAACTGAGGTGATAATTTCTTCTTCATTCGATGAGGAAACATTTGCTACAGAAAGATACTCGCCTGCCATAGCAGTATCTGAGGAGTCTTCATTAGCAGCCGAAGATCTTATAATTAACATTCTGTTCTCAAAACTTAGCTGCAATTCCTCAAGTAGTTTCTCTCGATTGACATGCCATTCCTTGACTGTAAAATAAAAGAACTTAGGAATGGTGCATTTATTCAAGTGGCTTTCTAGCCTATACAAAGTCTCAGCCTTGGTACCAAAGGTAAATTTTTTATTAGTAATATCAGTCATAGAAGAAATTTTTAATCAGCACCTAATATCAGATTTTCGAGCTATATTATCGGATTTGTGATTAAAGATACCCTAATTTTTTTAACTCTTTTTTGATTCGAGGCGAAGTCATCATTGATGCGGCTGTCGAACCAATATTTATTGGATACTTATCGATATCAAAGTTTTCATAAATTGACTTATAGTAATTAATCATTGTTTGATGCAATTCTCTTGCTTCAGGTTGATTGGAATCAATTAGATTATTCTCATCTATTTCCTTCTTGTTTCTATCAAACAATAACTGCTTTCCATCTGATCTCCATATATATTTATACTTCTGATTAACAATTCCTCGATAAAACATAGAAAATTTTTCGATTACTTTTGGATAGTGACTTAATCTTCCTGGAAGAACAATTGGTGGTGAATCAATGACAAGAAACCTCTCTTCATCATTTTGCAATATAGACTGACCATCAATATCAATATCTTCGACTGAATCAGCGATATTAAGTAAGTCCATAATGGTCGGAAATAAGTCTACATGTGTTGTTAACTTACTAATTTCAANATGTTTATTCTCAGGGGTTTTTATAATACANGGNAGTCGAAATAACTCATTAAAAATTGTTGCTCCATGATTAAGATTTCCATGCTCGCCAAAAAATTCGCCGTGATCTGAAGTTATTATGATAATACTATCNTCATATAAATTGGATTTCTTCAGGGAATNAATAAAATCACCAATNAGAGAGTCTCCATATAAAAGCTCNGCCTTATAAAGGTTTCTCATATCATCAATAGCATTTTNACAATCGCCGTGATTNCCATTAATCCAAGAATGAAAATCTGTTTGAATTTCAAATGCTTTTTGGGATATTTCTCTCTTACCAAATAATTTATCTCTCGCCCANTTTGGAGGATAGTATGGCGTATGTGGATGCATTATGGTGGTGAAAAAGAAGCCTGGTTTATTGCTTTCGGTAGCTTTCTTTAACAAATATTCCAAAGACTCTTTGCCGTCCACATGATTAGCTGTCGAGCTAAGAAGATACTCAGCACCAAATGACTTCCTATAAAGTACTCTTATAAAATTCCATATCTTNGGAAATTGTCGAGCATAATCTAANATTCTTTTTCTTAAAGATACAACTTTAGTCTTATTGCCTTTTATTGGATATACCATTTCATCAAAAGAAAATAGTTTTTCATATCCTGCAGGAGGAACGACTATTTTTGAGTGNCCAAAATTGTCATAACCATTATTTTTTAGGAGTCCAGTAAATGGTGTAATATCTNTACTAATTTCAGATAAATTATGAACAAGCCCACTCTTCGTTGAATGCTGACCGAGAAAAATNCACCCGTGAGACTGGGCCGTACCNGCNCCTCCAGAGTAAAAATTTTTACATNCAATTGAGTCTTGAGCTAATTTATCAATATTAGGAGTCAGTTCTTCATTGCTTCCATAACATCCAAAAAAATCTTTCCTAGCGGAATCAAGAATTACTAAGAATATGTGCGGTTTTTTTTGAAGGTTTNGCATAAAAAATTAGAANTTTANTATCAAATCATTCAANGATGTCAAATCGTNAATAATNATTGTCTTTTCAGGGAAGATGGAAGTTTCGCCTTTAGGAACTCTTCCTATAAAATTCAAATCATTATTTGATGCNCCTTCTAGATCTGCAATAGCATCGCCGACAAAAACTACATTCTCTTTTTTGTAATTATTCTCTGTGAGAATTTTTCTTATTATCTCTGTTTTTGATAAAGGAGTTCCATAGATGGATTTAAACTTATTTTGTAAATTTTTTTCTTGGATAATAATTTCTATTTCCTCTTGTGGCGTTCCTGTGGCTATGTGGAGATCATAGTTTAATTGGTATCTNTCAATAAATTCTTTTGAGCCCTTTACATATTCAGATTCAATTACTTTTTGAAGTACAATTTCACTGAATTTATTTGCTAAATCATTAATTGCATCTTCAGAATAGTTCTGCCCCAAAATTTCTTTTTGATAATAAAGGATCTTTTTGTATCTGCTGATTCCACTATTCTTGACATGATAATCTTTGACTCTNGNTTGAACTTCTTCTGAGTATTCATTGTATANGCTGACAAAGGCATCGGTTTTTATATTAGTTGATTCAGCTATGACTCCGTCAAAGTCAAAAATTATTGCCTTTATCATGATTCATCATCTGATGATTCTTTCAATGAATCTATAATCTCTAGTATNCCCTGACCTATATCAACAAAACTTTTTGGGGTTAATTTTCTCGCATGCATCACACTATGTCGATACGGTGTTTTTACATAGTGATCATTATTCTTTTGCTTATTCATTCTGACAACTGGTTCTTTGCCNGCTATTTCAAAAATCATATCNATCAATTCTTTTGAATTTAAAACCTGAAGACCAGTAATGGTTATTGCTTTATTAGCATAATCTTNTGATAAGATTTCNAAACTCAAGTCAGCTGCATCTGAAACATGNATATATTCCCTNTTTTCTTCGCCTGAACCAAAGTAATCCAACTTACCCTCGTTNACTATTTGNTTTATAAAGCTATTTATACCATTCCAGTCTTGAGCTCTTGGCCCATACAAAGAGCCATACCTGAGAAAAGTAAAATCCAAGCCATATTCTTGATTAAACGCTTCAATTATTATTTCAGAAGATTTTTTGCTAGCGTTATAAAAAGANCCGAATGANGAGTAAACATACATTGAAGATGCAAAAATAAACCTGCTAACCTTTTTCTCCACGCATGCATTGAGAACATTGGTTGTTCCTAAAATATTAAGCTCAATTGTTTTTTGTGGTGAGATTTTTGATTCCCCAATATCTGCAATTCCAGCAAAATGATAAACATATTTTTTATCGCCGATGGCATCGTGAAGGCTTTGACTNTCTAGTATTGATCCCTCAATAAACTCCTGATCNTCCCTAATCCATTTTGAGGGCTTAATGTCAAATATTGATACCTCAAAGCCAGAATCTGAGAGCTTATCTGCAACATGGCTTCCTAGAAAGCCAGAACCTCCAATTACTAAGACCTTTTCCAAATTAACCTCAAAAAAAATAGATGACTAAAAATTATAGTTCTTTTCGTTTACATCTCCAATAACCTTAGCAGGTATTCCGGAAACAATTTTTTTGTCAGGAACATCATGAACTACGACTGAGCCTGGNGCTACGATAGCCTTTTTTCCAATTGTTACTGGGCCAATTACTACTGCATTTGTACAAATCTTTGCTAACTCTTTTACATATGGAGCTTCTCCATCTTTTCCACCAAATGTAACATTTCTATAAATATGAACACCGCTCTCTATTACAGTTTTACCTGTAATAGTTACGCCGCTGTGATGAAATACTACTCCAGAATCGATGTTTGGATTTGAGCCGTGCTCGAAGTTATTCTTAACCTGATTCTTTCTACAGAAATATTTAAATAAGAAAAGATAAATTAATCTCGAGAAGCGATTATTTGTCCTGTCATACTTTATTCTATTAATTTGGGCAACCCTCATATACAAAGGCATGGTATATCTTGAAGTATTGTTGACTGTCAATCTAAGCATTATGTCTAAAAAACCCTTCGGCTTTGGATTGAGTTCATGATCATCAAAATAAAAACATTCTCTGAGATTTTTAGGTCTGTTCATTTGATATAAATTTAGCTTAAGATATAAATAATACTGGCTAACTAGTGGGTATCTTGCATTTCAAAGAATCCCCATTAGAGTGTCGTATTACTTCCTTCACTGCCTCAATCTCCATATAGGTTCTACAATCAATTGTCATGCTAGCCGTATGTGCGGTTAATAAACACCTGTCTATGTCTATTAATTTTCCATAATACGGCTCTTCCTTAAAAACATCCAGTGCAACTCCAAACAGATGATCGGATTCTAAGACCTTATACAAATCATCTTCATTTATAATTCCGCCCCTTGAAGTATTTACTATAACCGCATCTTCTTTCATCATCAGAAGCTCTTTTTCAGATATGAGATTTTCTGTTTTTGAAGTTAGTGGCAAATGAAAACTTATGACATCGCATGAGGTAATCACTTCATTAATATCTGCCCATCTCATTGAAGGATGATTGGTCAGGGAAGTGCTTTGCTCAAGGTCGCATAATAAAATGCTTTTGGTTCCAATTTTTTCTAATTCCATTGCAACCCTGAAGCCAATTTTTCCAGCGCCAATAATTCCGACCCTACATTCTTGTATTCTTCTTCCTATATGACGTTGCCATTCACCCCTATGGAGCTTTAAGTTTGAGACATGTGTAGCTCTAAGTAACGAGTAGATCAACCCGATTGTAAGGTCAGCTACTGCAGCATCTGGGCCATCGGGAATATATGTTATTTTTATATTTTTAGAATCTGCATAGTCAAGATCAATATTGTTATATCCAACGCCTACCCTTGCTATTAACAATAATTTATCAGCATTCTCTAAAACCGATTCTGTAATTGGCTCAGTCCCAGCTATTAAATAATCGTAATCATGAATCATTTCTCTTAACTGTGATTCTTTAATCTTCATATTGAAAGGGTTGATTGTGTAGTCAATATTATTCTCATGCAAAAGATTTAATGAAGCAGGGTCATAGACACCAAATGGTATCGTGGTGATCAGTGCCTTTGTCATGATATGGCTCTCATCCACTTGATCATGCTTTCTAAGCCCAGTTCTAGAGACAAAGTTTTTGAGACATTCAAAATTTCTTTCATTTTATTTGTATCAGCGAAAATGCCATGCAGGTCTCCAGACGTTGCTCCTGATATTCTTAAGTCTGGTTTCTTCTCGCATAGCTGGAAACAGAGATCAACAAGTTCGCCCACTTTGGTCTTTTTGCCAGTTGCTATGTTGATAATTTCATTCTTACTATCTTCATAAACCAAGCAATTCATAAATGATTTCACGACATCATCTATATAAATAAAGTCTCTGTATCTGTCTACAGAGCCTTTCATTTCTACAAATCCATTCTTAAAGATTTGTGCAAGGTAAATACTAACCATTCCTTGTCTAAGATTTTCCAAGTTTTGACCGGGTCCATAGACATTAAAAAGCCTTAGCGAGGTAGTTTCAATTCCATATGATTGATAAATACTCAAATAATGTTCGCTTGCAAGCTTGCCAACACCATAAAAAGATGACGGACAGCAATGAACATCCTCANNNACAGGTTTTTCNGGCTGCANGCCATAAACAGACATCGTTCCGGCATAAATAAAACGATTGCAGTCATGCTGAAGTGCGAAATCTAAAAGTAACAGCGTAGAAACNGTATTGGTGGTTATATCATAAACTGGATTATCAAAACTAATTTCACCCGAACTTTGGCCCGCAATATGAAAGATTGCATCGTAATTTCTTTTAGGTATCTTTTTTATTGCCTCTTCATCGCCGCAATCACCTAAAATAAATTCCACTCCGTCCGGAATATTTGTCTCATAGCCGGTGCTAAGATTATCAATGGTAACGACAGTGTGTCCATTTTGAATCAGCTCGGAAGCCAATGAACTACCAATGAATCCCGCTGCCCCTGTTACGATATAATTACTCATAATCTACTTCCAAACATATAAAAAGATAGTGTCGCACTGCCAAGTATCCAGCATTCTTTCTTTATACCCTTGGACGACATCATTTCCTAATTGCTCAGTGTATTTACCCTGTCCACCTGGCTTTCCATCGAGCATCCATGTCATGTGATTGGANATGTCATANCTCTGCTCAGGAACAAGTTCGTATTTACAGTTCATCTTTTCAAGAATATATCTNANAGACTCAGGCGTGTAATAGTAATGGTGNGCTATAGACCAATAAAATCTTTCAAANGCATCNATNTTNTATACNGANGTTAGTGGNTCATTTGCACAGGGAATCTCAGATATCATNACNCCCCCATCGTTTAGAAGCTTAAGATTCTGNCTGATAAAGTCATAGGGGTCAGCGATGTGTTCAAAAACAAAGAAATGNGTAATTACGTCAAACTTCATTTCTTGAATAGATTCTAAACTTTCAAAGACTGTANAACCATTTGAAATAAGNAATTCNCCAAATTCACCTGAAGGCTCAATTCCATAACANTTNATATCCATNTTTCTAAATGCATCCAACATAAANCCACTAGANCATCCAACTTCTAACAAGTTTATATCAGGCTCAAGGTACTCANTNAGGAAAGGCATTCTCCTCTCAACTTGATCTTGATTTGTNCTCTTATGNAATTCAGCATTACTCCAATCCNTGTGATCGCCCACCCTTTTGCTCATGAATTTTTCAAATTCTTTGAGATAAAAATACTTTTCCTCCTTTTCAGTAAGGATCGGATAAAGGTAAATAGCATTACATTCTTTACACTGCCAGAATTTATGTTCGCTAGTACCTCCAAACACATGCTCTGCCCTTATAAATTGGGACTCTTCGTTTGCGTTGCAAATTCTACAGATGGGCATTTTAAATATTAAGCAATATAAGTATTCATCAATGGATCATTTTTCATAGCTGCCTCAACTCTCTTTAAATCATCCAAAGTATCAACGCTGAAACTCGTGCAATCAGTCATGACCATTCTCACTTCCTCACCATTCTCTAATATTCTCATCATGTCTACTGATTCTATGATTTCTAGATTAGTTTCATTCATAGAATTAAATTTTAAAAGATAATCTCTTCTGAATGGAATGATGCAAACTTGTTTTAACATAGGGACATCATCTATCCCTTTTTTCCTAGAAGGTATAGGTTCTCGGGAGAAATACATAGCATTCGAATTTTTATCAACCACTACTTTGACCTCATTGGGATCTTCAAATTCTTCAACTGATTCAATTTTAGACATTAAATTAACAACCTGAACCGAAGAGTCATGAAATGGTGCCAAGCTTTCTTCAATCATGGATGGTTGAATCATAGGCTCATCGCCCTGAACCATCACAACGATATCAACTTTCTCACCATTTTCATTTTCTATAAAAGTCATAGCTTCTGCAGTTCTATCTGAAGCTCTATCGTGACTGTCTGAGGTCATTATTGCCTTTCCGCCAACTGAATGAACGTATTCGTATATTTCATTATCACAAGTTGCAACATAAGTATCTGTAAGTTCAGCACATAACTGTGTCCTGAGAAGACAATGACCAATCATTGGCATACCATGAATCTTTTCTAATGGTTTCCCTGGAAATCTAGAGGAATTCATTCTTGCAGGAATGATTGCCACGACACTCACTTTAGCTGCTCCAAGGCTTCTTTTGCATTATGGCTTAGCATTCTTATGTCAAGGCTATAAGCTATGAAATTAAAACCTTCCTTGATTCTTGAATTCAATTCGTCTGTATTAGGTTCAATGATATGGATACCACATGAAACTCCTTGATCGATTGATTTCTGAACAATCTTGTCGATGGCTTCTGCAACCTCTTTATCGTCTAATTGCCCAGCCTTTCCCATTGATGCAGAAAGGTCATATGGTCCGATTATTATTGCATCAAGTTGAGGAACAGATAATATGCTATCTAAATTTTCAAGTGCTTTTTTATCTTCGATTTGTGCAATTATGAGCATNTCATTATCCACAATCNACTTATACCCATCGAAATCTTCTCCNTAAGATTGNGCCCTNGCTAATCCGGCACCNCTGATNCCATCNGGAGCATATTTCGTAGCTTTTATNGCACGNACCAANTCATCCTCAGAATTTATCTGGGGTATTATTATTCCTGCCGATCCAGCATCNAGAANTCTCTTTATAATGACTTCATCATTCGATGGCAGTCNAACTAAAGGTATGGANCCNGATAGGTTTGCTGTTCTTATTAAGTTTTCGGCNTCAAATAAATCNATAACACTNTGCTCCATGTCAATCGTCAACCAATCAAATCCTGCATTTGAGAATATTTCAGCTATTGCTGGNTGGGCAAGCGTAATCCAAGTGCCCANNGTGACTTCTCTTTTTGACAGTTTGGATCTAAGTTTTTTTATTCTTTCTTTGATCTTTTCTACTCGTTTGCATTTTGAAGCTCGATAAACTTCTTATAATCTTTATCACTTTNTANAAGAAANTCATGATTNCCCTGNTCAGCAATTCTACCATCTTTAANAAAGAATATATTATCTGCTTGNCTAATTGTAGANAGCCTGTGAGCAATAACAATNAGCGTAGTGGACTCTCTTATAGTTTTNAGTGATTCTTGAATTATTTTTTCNGAAATACTATCGAGTGANCTTGTTGCTTCATCCAAAATAAGTATTTTTGGCTTCATTATCATTGATCTAGCTAAAGAGATTCTTTGTCTCTCTCCTCCTGACAAACTNGTACCTCGATTCCCAACAATNGTCTTATAGCCATCCGGNAGTNTGTTTATAAAATCTTCAGCGCCTGAAAGTTTAGCCGCTTGATGCACTTCATNATCAGTAGCGTCANGACATCCGTATTTAATGTTATCAAATATGCTCTCATTGAAGAGATAACAGTCCTGATCAACGATTGTTATGAGCCNTCTCCATGAGGACTCCTCAATNTCATTAATATCCAGACCATCCAAAAGTATCTTTCCAGTAGTTGGTAAATAGTTTCTCAAGATTAAATCTGCTAATGTNGATTTNCCTGAACCTGAAGGCCCAACAAAAGCTATGAATTGATTCCTGGGTATCGTAAGACTGAGTGATTGAATGACTTTTTCATCTGAGCTCTCATAACCAAAGCTNATATTCTCCAATATCAATGATTCTCTAAACTCAGATACATTTTGAGTTCCNTCACANCCNAGNGGTTTATTNTCTTTTCTGATNAAATCATTCACTTTTGTGAAGTGAGGTATGAGTTGCTTAATTTGAAGGATATTGCCATTTACCAGTTTGAATTGGGGAATAATAAGCGTAAACACCAAAAGACAAACTAGAAGCCTAGATATCGGAAGATCTAAAAACTGTATCCCAAATATTATTGAAATAATCATCATAACAAAAAGAAATGGTTCAAAAAAAGCAAACGAGATCAACTTATTATCCATGATCCTAATATCATTATTTTTTGATTGNTCNATCAAAGACTCAATTTGATCAGAGACATTNTTCGATTGNTTGAATATCTTAATAGTCCTAATGCCTGAAAATCTATCTTGGAGCTGATCAAAAATATCATCCATGAGATTTTTCTCTATTCCACCATATACTTGGCTTTTCTTAAACCTCGGAAAAACAAACAAATACGAAATAACAATAAAAGCGCATACAATGAGTGTGAATTCTATTGATAAGATAGAAGCAGTCACAATATAAGCAACACAGAAAATAACGCCTCTCGCCATCAAAAGGAAGTACTCCAATAGACCTCCAGAATTTTGACTAGAAATAAATATTGTTGAAACCAATTCACCGATATTTTTTTTCGAGAAGTAGGATAACCCGGTATTTAGTAAATTTTCTGTAGCTTGCTTTCTTAAATCATAGGTAATTGAAGCACTAAGAACCCTTGCTAGACGTTGCTGATAAATGAGCAATAGAAACCGAGCAAGAATTAGAGCGCCAAAAACAACTAAAAGATTTATTGGAGAATAATCAATAGAAAAATATTCAAATACATCGGCAGCAATTTTTGCAAAGAAACTAGCTTGATTATCACCCTGTATACTTTCGATGACTGGCACAAGCATTCCCACACCAAAGACTTCAAATACAGCGCATAAGAAAAGTAGGCACGCGTTAAAAATAATCAGCAGCGAGTACTTGCCAATAACAGAAGTCACAAGGTCTGATTCTTTGAAGTAGCTGAGTATTGATTTACTGTCTGACATTAGTCAATCCAATCATTTTTCTTATAAGTTGAAGAAATCATCAATCTTATCTAGAGCAAACTTGAAAGCCTTATACTGTGAGTCTACAGTAGCACCTGCAATGTGAGGTGTTATCAGTAATTTTTTATTATTTTTTGAGTATTCTATAAGCGGGTNCGAAGCAATCCCCTTCTCCTGTTCACCACTTATGACATCGACAGCCGCTGAATAAATTTGATTATTTTCCAGCGCATCAATGAGTGCCTCCTCATCAACAACTCCTCCTCTGGCTGTATTTAAGAAAAAAGATGATTTTTTCATTAAGCCAAACTCTCTTTGGCCAATTAAATTTCTTGTTGATTCATCCAAATGAACATGAACAGTATTGATATCTGAAACCTCCAATAATTCTTCCATAGTGTTCACTTGTTGTATCCAATCTTGATCTTTCTCTTGATATGGATCATATATCAAAATNTTTGCACCGAATGCATTACAGTATCTCGCCATTTTTTTCCCAATCCTGCCATAACCAATTATCCCTANAGTCTTAGAGTTAAGTTCAATGCCTCGAAGCTCTTCCTCTTTCTCTCTCCAAAAACCATCTGATGCATATTTTGCCGCAGGCACTAAGTTTCTTATCATGGCGATCAATAATGCAAAACTAAACTCTGCCGATGCATGAATTTCCTTGATAACATGTTCTTTGCCTTTTAGGCAGTCAAAGATAATGGATTCATTATTTAAATAATTTAAATCAACATGGTCACTGCCAGTAGATGGAGACACTAATATTTTCAAGTTCTTTGACAAGCCAAGTATATTTAAGTCAATTTTGTAGTTAGCACCTGGATCTACTATCCAAGCATCAATTTCTGAAACTACCTCTTCTAGTTGACTATAAGAAGCACCATATGCATAGGTGACTTTGTATTTGTTCTCAATTTCCTCTCTGACACCATCTAGGAAATGAGTTGGTGCAGTAATCAGCAGGTGTGTTGAGCAATTCTTATTCTTGGTTTCTAAAGAATCATGATATTGATTTATTGCTTTCATTGTACATTCCACTCTGAAATTATTTTTTCGGCTAGCCAAAATTCATAATCTGAATTGATTTTCACACTTTCCTCTTCAAGCATTGTGATATGACTTACCTTATCTCCAGTCAATATCTTATTTTTGATGCACTCTCTTGAAGTTAGAAGGATTGCACCGTTATCCTTATAGATCGAGTTTCTTTCCAATCTTGGAGACTTTCCATCGGAAATATTTATACCAACTAGCCCATTTGAATCGTGATTAAAACATGGAGCAAACTCCTCGCTAATAGACCTTACGCTATCAACTTGAAAAACTTGCAGAGTGTTTACCGCATGATCTATATGCTTTGATTTCAATAATGGGGTGCTTATTGAGAGTATACATACCGCGTCGTATTTTTTTTCTGTGTTTTTTTCAACTTTCTCTAATGCATCATCAACTATATCTATCGTGTTTGCATCAAAACTTGAGAGTTTTTTCTCTCTTTCTGCAAAAAGAGTATTTGGATAGCTTTCTTCTAAATATTTTTTAACATTAAGATCGCTTGATGAAACAGCGATATCAGTTAGAAATTCAGACTGCATAGATTCATCTAAAATATAGTCGATGAGGTTCTTATTATTCACCTGAACAAAAGGTCCATTTTGCTTATAGATTGATGATTGATGAACTAGAACAAGGCCTAAGACTTTAATATGAAGATTACTTCTAGATTCAACAAATTTCTTTTTTATTGCTCCTCTCGTATCCAAGATCTTTTGTGAGCTCTTAGTTAGATTTGAAGAATGTTGGCGGTAGTAAAACAGCGGTATATTTATGTTATATGGTTTATATTTCTCGATGAATCTTATCCAGATATCATAGCCATCTTGACAGGTAAACTCTTCGCTATAGCTTCCCAAATTTTGAAGTATTTCTTTTCTGTACATAGTGCATGCCCCATGAGCGGGCAAGTCAAGTAATTCATCTTCATTTGTTATCTTTTCTCTTCTGATCGTTTCAAGAATGTTTCCATCTGGGTCCACATGATGATAATCAGGGAATACAAGGCCAATATGGGGCTTGTCGTCTAAAACAGATGACAAAACTGTTAGAAAATTTTCATCAACATAATCATCTGCGTCAACACGAACGATATAACGGCCTCTCGATAGCCTTATCGCAACATTGTTTGTAATATTTAGGCCCTGATTCTTTTGTTTGATAACAGTTATTTTTTCATCATCAGAATACTTTTCAAGAATCTTAAGTGAATCGTCTGTTGAGCCATCATCAATAATGATTAACTCCCAATCTTTAAATACTTGTTTCTTGATGCTAGTGATGGCTTCCTCAATATAATCTCCATAATTGAAGTTGGGCATATAAACAGTAATTTTTGGTATCTTTTTAGGCATTAAATATCTCTCAAAAAAACTTCAATAAGCTCCTTACCCCTTAAGATTGAATTTTCAAAGAGATTGATCTCACCAGGGTGATTTGGAAAAGGCTCATCAAGTCTGTTTCCGTATGTAAAAGGTATTTCATAATCTGATGCATTCTTTATTTTTTTTGACTTAAGGCAAAACACTTTTTTACCGATCATAAATGCTTCCACTAACATCATTGAGTCATAACCAACAAAGATTTCATATTTATCAAAAACATCCAAAAAATCAGCTTTATCCAAAGGTAAATGGCCATAACAAGATTTTACTTCTTTAGGATGAGATCGATAGAAAGCATTATAGCCTTTAGTCTCCATCAATGATAAGTATTCATTAATTTGAATTTGATTATCTTTTTCGCAAAAGATACTTGCGAATTTATTCAATGGATCTGGCTGAGAGACTAGCAATATCGACTTAGCTTCCAGACTGATAGCTTTTGTTTTATTTTTTTGTTTTAGGAAATCAAGCCAAGGATGACCAATGATGAATATACTTGAAGATATGAGATTCTTTGATTCCAATCTACTTTTTGTTTTTTGATCTATAACTCCTAACCAATCTGGCATATAAGATGGCTGATTATAATTATCAAAGAATCTATCAAATCCTTTCCAATGATCTAAAAATCCAAGACTAGGAATTGCGTTATCTCTGCATACCTGTATTAGCACAGAATTTGTTTGATCAATAATTTTTGAGCTAGTTGTTGTGATTACTGAACTGTAGGCGGGCATTCTCATTTGCCAGAAATCCTCAATTTTATTTTTCCCTATGTTGAGTAATTCATATTTTTTATCTGGGAAAAATTTTTCTATAAAAATCTTNGAAAGAGGATGAATAATCATTTCGTAAAGATTTGGATCAATTTCGTTGATGATTGGTGCCAAGAACTTTGCACCGCCCAAATCTTGAATATATATTAGTGTTTTCAGTTCTCTAGAGATTTTAGTTTGTCCAGATTTTTAACTAACTTATCTACCGCGGCAAAGAACTCATCTACTTCTCTTTCTGTATTAGGATATTTACAGATATCAGTAGTCATAATTTCTTTAAAATGCATTTTTTCTGTTATGGGGCAGATGCCTCTTCTGTAATCAACACTATCATTGAAACTTAAATCTGAAGACGATTGTAAACTTTCTAGGCCAAAACCTTTGTAATCACTATATATATTCTGCATGTGTAACTGATATATTGGCTGCAAANGAACAGGAAGAACATAACCATAACCTATAGCNATCCCTTCTGCCTGCATTGCTTTTACAAATAATTCTCTTGAAACTCCGATCGAATCTTNTTTGTACTTTATCGGAAATAAATAAAAACCATGATCACAATCATCTTCAATAATGGGGCCTATGAGAAAATCATAATCCTTCATTTTNGCCGTCATTGATAAAGCGAGAGATTTTCTGGCTGAGTTGAAATCTCTAAGTTTCTTAAGTTGAACTTCTCCAATGGCTGATTCTATCTCAGTCATACGATAGTTATAGCCAATCATATCAATCATATCTAGTCGGTTTGCAGGACCAATTACAACTTCACCGTGATTCCTCAGATACCTCATTCGATCTGCGTAAAGAGAATCATTGGTTATTGCAAAGCCGCCCTCTCCAGTTTGTATTGCCTTGTGGTAATTTAAACTAAAAANACCAATATCCCCATGTAGTCCACATAACTTATCTTTGAAGTCAATCAATGGTGCTTGTGCGGAATCCTCTACTAGGATTATGTTATGTTCATCTGCAATGTTTTTAAGTTTGTCCAAGGAAGCACCGTGTCCAAAAATATTAACTGCCAGAATTGCTTTTGTTTTTTCAGTAATCAAATCCCTTACTTTTTCCGAATCAATTCCAAAAGTTCGATCTTCAATATCACAAAATACTGGGGTTGCGCCACACATTGCTATTGCCGAGGCAGTTGCTGACATAGTAAATGAGGAAGTTATCACCTCATCACCTACTCTTACTCCTACTGCATATAGAGCACAATGTAATCCTGAAGTTGCAGAATTCACTGTAACTGCATTCGATACGTTAAATGAGTTACACAGTTCCATTTCGAATGATTGGACTGACTCTCCTCCTAAAAATCTATTTCCAGGTCTAGCAGAAAAACCTGACAAATGCTGTGATCTCATAACCTTTAAAACAGCTTCCTCTTCCTCATGACCAATGTTAGTGGTATGAATATGGTATGGTTCTTTCCTAGTTGGATTTCCGCCTTGGATTGCTAATTTTTCATTTTTGATGATCATCTAATAAACCTTTCCTCTATATATTCTGCCATTCTGATTAATTGTAAGTCACTATATCTAGAGCCAACTAGCTGAAGCCCGAAAGGCATTTCATTGGGCCCATTAAAAAGAGGTATGTTGATGGAAGGAGCATGCAAATAGGTCCAAATCAAGCAAGGATCAGGCGGCTCTTGCTGATCTCCAATAGCTGGAGCTATTCCGCTAGTGGAATTAGTAATAATGAAATCATAATCAAGCATCATATTGTCAAAAATCTTAATGTCATTTACCTGCTTTCTGAGTCCTTCGTGATATGTTTTTGTAGATATTTCTTGACCTCTGTCGGTCATCTCTTTGAAAATTTCACTGATTTGATCAGGATGATGCTCAATTTCTTGCTTGAAATAATATGAGAGAGCTTTTTCATATATCAAATTATGATTCTCATGGATTAAATCTAATTCTTCTCCGAGTTCCAATTCTTGGATTGTTATTTCTTGATATTTTGAAAGTTCTGAAATGAAGCTTTGAAGTGCCTCTTTTGTATAATCTTTGGTATGTTTCCAAGTTGCCGTTTTTACAAAAGCTATTCTGATAGATTTATTTTCTTTTATATCTTTGTCCAATGTTTCGTTTACAAATGGGTGATTAGTTCCTCGAACTCTAGCGGCTTGTAGACAAGTTTCAATATCTTTTGCTGTTTTTGCCATAAGACAAACATGATCTAAGGTATCAAGTGTTTTCAGAATTCCAGTTCTAGGTATTAGTCCAAAAGTTGGCTTAAAGCCAAATATGCCAGTGTAGCTTGAAGGTCTAATCGTGGATCCAGCAGTTTGCGTTCCGAGTGCAATTGGAGACATGCCTGAACTTACCACTGCTGCAGAACCACTTGATGACGTTCCTACAATATAATCAGCGTTAACAGGATTTTTTGTTTTTCCTGGATGATGAACAGCAAACTCTGCAGTAACAGTTTTTCCAGCTATGAATGCGCCTTCCCATAAAATATGGTCAATTACTCGTGCATTATTTCCTGGTGTAAATCCTTTCCATATATCACTACCCATCTGCGTCATATAATCTTTAGTGTTAAATACATCCTTTACAGCTAGTGGAACTCCGGCAAGAGAGCCTTTTTGATTAATACCTTCATCAATATCTTTTAAGATTACTGACTCTTCAAACTGGACCCAAGCATCAATTCCAGAATCAATTGTTCTAACGAAATCAATATATGATTGCGCTATCTCTTTGGGGCTGCATATACCTCCCTTGATCGCGTCAGTAATATCAGATGCGAACCAGTCTTTAATGTCTTTATCTTGGAGATTCACTAGGTATGTAAAGAGCTTATGATTTATTTTTTTCTATTGCTTCATCAACTTCAGAAAAATCAANCTTATTATCTCTATGTGATTTTAGAATTTCATAGAATTCTTTTTCCGAGAATTCAGTTATATTTAGGTAATTAGGCAGTCCTTCTGGTTGCTTGGTTTCTATTTCTCTAACTAATTGAAACGCTTCCTCTCTTGACATTAAACCATTCCTAACATCTTGACTGACATGGTCTGTTGTCCTTCCAAAACCTCTTTTAACAAACTTAGCATGATCATGAACGCCAGACATTTTACACTCAACACTTTTATAACCTTTATATGTTCCTTCAACATAATCCTCTTTCCAGCCATATTCCTTTTTTATGAAGTTCACCTGCTTTTCACCGTCCCAAAACATATAGTCACCTAGATGTATTCCATAAATGCCGGCAGATTTGACTTCTTCTTTACTTGGCAATTTAAATGGATATAGGTCTTTTGAGGTAATCGAATCACAAATCATTTCCTCAGGCCTCACTTTTGATGAGACTTTAAGGTAATATTCTTCATCAAATGGTATTGGCTCCCCTCCATTATCCATATAAGTTGCTTTATTGCCGGCTTCAGCAATTGACTCACCCCAGATGATAAGAGGAATTTTAAATCTAATTGCTGCCTGAAGTGGGAAAGACCCTACTCCAGCATGGCAATGCCAGCAAGAATCACCAATCATGTGTAATGATTGTTTAGCAATATTGTTTATGAGCCCTCTGTTTGGAGTAAACATAATATGGTCAACATTCAGCTTCTCAAGAATATTCCATAAGTTATATTGGCCAGTTTCTGTATACCAATTATGATTGAATGTAACGGCAAGTGGTTTCATTTTGTATATTTTGACAAGCATATGTAATTGAAAAACACTATCCTTTCCACCACTAATGGGCACCAAGCAGTCGTAATTATCACCCGATGATTCTCTGAACCTATCTAGAATCTCCTCTAATTTCTTTTTCCGATCAAGCCAGTTTATGTGCATCTTTTGTTCAGAGCTAATGCAAGCCCTACAAATGCCCATTTCGTCAAATATAGTTCCTTCAGATGTCTCTGGCATACAACATCTTGCACAATATTGCACATCAGACATTAGAGGTGTGTCATGCTTATTCATACTTCACCATAAAGTTTGGATAATATTACAAGATTAACTTATCAACATAAAGAAAATGAAAAGTTAATTTTTTTGCTGTAATTCTATTGGGTCTTTTTGATCAGTATTCTGTGAAGCTAGGCTTAAAATCAATTCTTGTAGCCTTTCAGTATTTTTTCCATCAAAGTATGGATCAAGATCCTTCGAGAGCATATTGTAGTCAATATCATTTGAAAGTTCTGTATTGTCTATTGATAAGCAATCAAATAACTCTCTTTCAGTATTCATAACCAATCCCTTACCATAGTCTCCAAAATATAGTTCGGCAGAGCCAGAGAAATCAAAACTAAATGATTCCTTTTCAAGTGCCAATGCCTCTGTCATTGAGTAAGAAGAATGAGGCACTATCACTCTTTCTGATAAAAACATCAGCTCCTGAGTGGTAAATTCATCAAAATCAATGACAAAATTCTTATTTGATTTGGAAAAGTTATATAAATCTTTCCATTCTTTGACTGTTTGAACTTCAATTTTTTTTCTAAATCTTAGAATGATACGACCAGAATTCTCATTGGCTCTCTTTTCCCAACTTTTAATGGCATCTACCATTGAGACCCTCATATCCTGTCTTATCATGGGAGAATTTCCTGGAAGTATAATCAATATCATTTTTTCAGTGGGNCCATAAGTTGATAAAAACTTATTTTTAATTAAATCTTGATGATTCTGGTTGTGCTTGAGTCTTATCACTGGATCAAGGAAATCCTTACCATTGATATAAATTTTTGTATCCTCAAGAAATCCACTAAATTTTTTCTTATAGAGATTGCCAAAAAGTAAGTAATAATCAAAATTAACAAAACAAATTTGAGGGCAGTCATAGGGTGTAGCAGTATGTTGTATACCAATTGTTTTGACTCCAGCTTTTTTTGAAATGATTGCTCTTAAAATAGATGCTGGATTGTAATCATTTCTTATAAGCTCTACTTGAGGAAGGAGATAGCTTATTTCCAAGTGCTTTTGCAAAACATGATGGATGGCTTTAGGTATAGCAGTATTCATTTTCTCTGCATACCAGTTATTGCTGTGCCTTAAAAAGCTTATTGGACTGATCAACAATTGAAAGAATATTTCTAGAGCTTTCTTTGTAGTTTTGAAGTCAACTTTCAATCTCTCAGTATCCAGGTGAGGTATTTTCATTTGATTCATATTGTCTTCATAAGATTTTTTAATTTTTGAGGGAAATTTCCAAAAATTAAAAACATGAACCACATCGCCATACTCAATTTCATTAGTGTAAATAAACCTATCATCTGTACTATATTTGATACCCTTGGCTGCAGAAATATATCCCATTTCTGTAGTGTTGATACCATTTATTACTGGCATGCTTAATTTAGGCTCAAGTATGCAGCTTTCCTTTCTTATGCCCTTATTGAGAGAACTGATAATAAAGTAGATAGGAATAGCGCAGCAAAAAAGATAGTTAATGAATGCCTTAAATGAACTCCTTAGTGAAATTCTTTTGCTATCAACAAGCTTATATCTGTTATCAGTTATGCCGACTATGCTGAGATATTTCTCCTTTTGATCGACTAATACAAATTCAAATAGATACTGATAAGCAAGATCATATGCCAAACTTGCCTGAAAGTAATTTATCACCTCTTCATCATTCAAAATATTATTAAGCACAGCAAAAGAATGCTGAGCCTTAAGCTCCATTTTTATCTTTGATAGTGCTCTAGCTGATTCAAGATTAGATAACCAAAAATGACCTATGACCTCATCTGAAGAGATCTCCGATATTGATGTATTACGCACAAATAATTTAAGGAAATTTAATATTGCATTTTTCTTTTTTATTCCAGGAAATCTCGCTAAATGAGTCTTTGGCATGAAAAGAATATGATCAGACCTCATAATGCTTAGAAAGTTTTTGAGAATTAGAATAAAAGAGTAATTTGATAACATTACAGCATGCTTACTATGCAATTCCGATTTATCTTTATTCATGATTTTATCTGTCTGATTTTTACTTGATTAAAATTCAGTTTTGAATAATTTCCTCAGCCAGAATAGAGGTAATTAGTGCATCCTCTGGTGTGCATAAAAGCTTTTCTCCACTCTCAATATTAGAAATAATATTACCAACGGCACCCTCAAAACATTTCTTCCATCTAGTATCACACTCATTGTCTTTAATTAATCGATTAAATACCGAATAATCAGGATCTTTTTCAATTGAAAAAACAGTGATGCTTTGTCCTCTTTGATTTATTTTCAACACTCCTGATTCTGAGAGGATTTCTATTTCAATATAGACATAGTCAACATCAGGCACATGGCTGAAAATAATGGGTATATCCTTTGATGCAGAAAGCAAGCAATCGACACCGATATCATTATCTATAGGTGTATACTTTTTAAAAACTTGTTCTAGATTAAGCTTTCCAAAAAACCAAAATAGTAGGTCGAGAATATGTGTACCATTATTTTTTATGCCTTTTGTGTAATGAACTATTACTTTCTTGATGTCCCCATAAGAATTGCCATCAATATTTAATTTTATTTTTTGTAAATCCTTATTCCATCTCCTGAAATAATTGACAGCAACAGTCATATCTTTTGTGATTTCTACAATCTTTTTTGCTTCATCAAGGTCATCTGAAAGGGGCTTTTCAGCAAAGATTGCAGTGATGTTTTTAGCAGAAGTGAATTCAAAATGTTCAAAATGTCTCTGTGTTGGTGAACATATGCTTATTATGTCTATTCTTTGTGACTCAATCATTTCCTCAAGTGAAGTAAATGCATCATCTACGCCCCATTTTTTTGAAAATGCTTTTAATCTATCTCGATCTGGATCATAGATAGCTTTTAGCAATGTCCTCTCATTTTCTTGGTAAGCTTGTGCATGGGATTGAATATTTTTATTCGCATTTGAACCATACATTCCTGCGACATTTCCACAACCTATTATTGCTGCTGAATATTTTTTCATATGTAGCTAGGGTAACCTTTTGAGATGATTAAATGATTTTATTGTGTTTACCACTCAGCTCCAAATAGTCTGAGTAACTCTGGCTCACTCTTTATTTGTTCGAATACTTTTTCAAGGCTAAAGTCTTTATCATTTGGATAGTTTGTTTCAATAATCTTTTTATTCAACTCAAAATTCTTGGGGTAATTTACAGAAAAGTTTAGTTCTGGCTGATTTGTAAATTCCCATTTTCCGTGAGCCTCTAAATAGGCTGTTTTGTATATCTCAGGATTTTCAAAAATATAGGCAGAAGGATGTTTACCATTGGTTAGATATTCAGGATACTTTACATGATCAAGGGCCACTTTTGCTTTGTATACTTGCACTCGTAATCCGATAGAAAATAACTTCATTCCATTTGCTAAATCACCGTAATCATTTGAAATATTTGCTGCATAATCATAATTGCCATTCTCAAAAAGATTTACAACATCATCAATCAATGAGGAATGAACGAGTGGATTATCTCCAAGTATTTCTATAATATTTTGAGACTCAAAGTATTCTGCTGCGTCAGAAATTCTCTGCATCAAATTATTCAAAGGGCCTCTATAACAATCGATGCCATATTCTTTAGCTACCTCTTCTAGCTCATCATCCGTAGATTCTTTACTCGTAGTTATGATAACTCTATTTACTTTTTTAGAATTTTTAACTCTATTTGCCAGGTGGATAATCATAGGAAGCTCTAAAATTGGCAAAACATTTTTCCTAACCAATCTAGAAGAATTTAGTCTTGCAATTATAAATGCATCATACATTTTGTCTTTCTTCCCATTCATCTCTAAGAAGTCCATATTCAAAGCTATCGTAAAATTTGCCATTAGCCTCAAACTGCTTTCTTCTTGTACCTTCTAAAGAAAAGCCATTTGCTTCAAAAGCCTTCTTGCTACCTATATTTTCTGACCACATACCAGCCGTTATTTTTCTTAAATTCATTTTCAAAAAAGCATGATTAACTAAGATTTTTATCGCTTCCTTGCCTATTCCTTTTCCTAAGCCTATCTTTTCTCCTATGAGGATACTAATATCACCAGTCCTATGCACCCAATCAATTTTGTGAATCCCAATAGAGCCAATAAGTGATCTCTCCTCATTTTTCAGAACGATGGCAAATTGAACATTATTTTTATCTACTTTTGAATTTTTTAGATGCGCTTTCTGTTGAGCCAATGTATTTGGAAAAACTCTCTTATTCATATACAAAGTTGTATCCTTATCATTAAACCATGAGGTCCATTTTTCGAGATCCTTTTCCTCGAAAGGCCTAAGTATTATTTTTTCACTCTCAAGCATTTTGTCTAATATAGATCTTCCCAATTAATTATGTCATCCTCATTAAGATCTTTATTGACTCTTCTTCCAACCACATCNTCTATCTCNTCAGGNCCAATTCCTGTTCCAGGACGCTTCCATGTTAAACAGTCTTTTGAAATAACTTCATCTTTTTTTAGTGCAGTAACTAATACCAAGCTTCTTCTGGCATTTTGTCTAGATATCATCTCAGAATCGATTGGCTGTTTCTTAATTTTTCCAATGATTTTTTCAAGATAATCAAATCTTTGATTAAGTCTTTCTAAATCCTCCTTATCCATAGCATGGTAATGATCGTTTCCTGGAAGAGTTTTATCAAAAGTGAAATGCTTTTCAATAATCTTTGACCCAAGAATAACAGCTGTCTCAACTGTCTTCATATCTTTCGGCAAAGTATGATCGGAATATCCTATAACTAAATCTGGATACCTATCTCTCAAGTCAAGTATCATTCCTAAGTTAGCGTTTTCATCATTGCATGGATAATTTAAAATGCAATGCATTAGGGCCAAAGGATTTCCATGATTCTTAATCCAAGAAACAGTGTTATCAACTTCATTAATATAAGAAGCTCCAGTTGATAATAGTATTGGCTTACCAAAATCACAGATATGCTCTATGAAGGGCTTGTTGTTTAGATCAGATGAAGAAATCTTATAAGTTCCCATTAAATCGTTAAGGAAATTAGAAGACTCTACGTCAAATGGCGTACTTAGAAATTCAATATGATTCTTGTCACAAACAGTTTTTAGCTCTTCAAATTCTTTTTTCCAAAATGAATCGTATTTTTTAAACAGCTTGTANTGACTTGTTGTTGGCTCTTTATCTAGATCCCAATATGATGGTGAATTTTTTGATGCAATTGTCTCAGCCTTATAGCTTTGAAATTTNATTGCATCNGCACCTCCTTCTTTTGCCTCNTCAATNAGTCGNATCGCAAGNNTCATATCTGCCTCATGATTCACNCCAGCTTCAGCNATTATAAATGGNTTCAGAGGNTTTTCTGAATNGTNTTGATTNGTTATNACATNGGCTAAATTCATTAANAAACTCNATATTTTATCTTTATAAGAGATGATNTCTTTTATATCTGANTCNGGNCTCAGATCGCAATCACTATANTNATCATAATCATCTCTTGTATCAATATCCAATCGTATATCNGGNCTCATCATCCATTTATGGCTAGGATTAAATGTTTCAATCNCAAAAATATCAGGATTNTCCCAAATGAAGTTNAAAATNTGCTCNCTGTATTCATNTGTANTNGCTTCATTATTNATTTTGTCTANTNTTTCAAAAGATACNATTTCAGCNCCAATTCCATCNGGATAGCAATTATTTCTTGGGATATGATTATANGCATAATCACATTTTCTNCTCTCAAAGAAANTGATGAGNTCATCAATTGTTCTNGGNTCTATGAANGGATTATCAGCACATANGCGNATGANATTTTCTGNANGATANTNANTTGCTGCTGAGTGAAACCTAGTNANTACATCATNTTCTGNTCCNCTANATATGTTTNCANCCTTTGAATACAAAAANTCATATAACTGATNATCTTTTTNTNNATCTGGNATAGCAAAAACAANATCATCAAGTTTTTNNCAAGANCCNANCCTCTCTATTATCCATTGNATAATTGGAATATTATTTATTNTTANCANNGCTTTTCCAGGAAGTCTNGANGANCCCATCCTTGCTTGTATTACAGCTATATTTTTCATTTTTTAGANGTATTAGATATTCTTTATTANNTNTATTACTCTTGATTTNTTTTCTGAAAAATCAAATCTNGAAGAATTTTTGTATAACATTTTGAAATAATCCTCNTCTTCAACCATTTTTTTAAAGGTTNNTNTGAGAAGTGNTTGNGTATTTTTCTCANTAAAAATTCCNATNTTAACCATNCCATTTTCTAAAGAAGAAAATTTNTGCTCCGATTCACGNTNATGTTGNGANACTACNATTGAAGGAATATTCATATGAGCCAATTCATANACTGTTCTACCATTTGANGTNANNGCAATNTGAACTTTTTGCATNATTTCAGAAATNACTCCNGTTGCATGNGTGAGAGACACATTTTTTATTTCAGAAACAACGTTTTCCAAATCAGAGAAGTGCTGATACCCAGGTCCAGATACAATATATATAAAAATACCTCGCTCGTTACAATAATCAACAACGCTATCAAGAGAATATTTGGTTAAATTATTTGAATCAGTGCCACCAAATGTAATTAAGATATTCTCTATTTTTTCAGAGAGGTTATTTGGTGCTCTCTCCATAAACTCGTCCCTAAGAAAGAAGTAGTTATGACCCCATATCATATTTTCTCTTGAATCTGTTGGCTTTTCATATAGTTCATTAATGGTTAAGTCTGCATGAATTGAGCCGGTTCCAAGATCTTCAAAATTAATAACCTTGATATCACTTGCCTTTAATGTCTTTATATCATCTTCATTTGTGGATAATACATCATTGATAACAATGTCAGGACTAAGATTCTTAATATCAGAGTAAATAGTTTCCTCATCAAAAAGATGTAAGTAATATTTTTCTTTTATCATCAATTCAGCCATCTCAAATGAAGATTTTGTACATGCAAAAGAGATTTGAAAATCACTCAGATCTTCTGCAAGAGAAAGTGAGCGATAAATATGTCCAAGACCTACGGCTTTGAAGCCAATTACATGAAAAATTAGCGAAGGTTTTACCATTCTTTTCTTTATATCGATTTCAGAGTAGAAATTGTCGATTCAAGCATATATTCGATCTCATAATTTTTCATTGTTTCATAAAAGGGAAAGGAAACCATGCTATCAAAGAAAAGTTCGGTATTAGGACAATCAGCTTCACCAAGATCATGCTTGATATAGTAAGGATATCTGTGAAGGGGGTAGTACTGAACAACACATTGTATGCCTTTATCTAAAAACATTTTTTTAATAAATTGATCTCTCTTATCATTTTGAACAAAAGCAACAAGGTGTTGGTAATTATGCCTTTCATTGTCAACACGATGAAAAATCAGTTGTTGAAATTTAGCTAGATCATCAATAAATTGAATTGCTCTAGATCTCTTAAGTGAATTAACAGAGTCAACTCGATCAATTATCATGGAGCCAACGGCGCATTGAGGCTCTCCTAAACAGTAATTATTTGGCTCGATATAATTACCATTTATTTTGGGATAGTCCACATTGGACATTGCAGGTTTCCAGTAATATTCTTGGTCTTGATATCCCAAGTGCCCATTATGTCTAAGCATAGGGACAATCTCTGCAAATTTAGGATTTTTTACAACTAATACTCCTCCCTCGCCTAATGTGGAAATATTTTTTTGAGAATGGTGAGAAAAAATTGACATATCTCCATATGTGCCAGCACGTTTACCGCCCAATGAAGTACCTAGTGACTGAGCGCAGTCCTCTATTAATATTAAATCATTATCTGTACATAACTGTCTTATTTCTGGCATGTCAGCGATATAACCATATAGATGAACTACGACCACTGCTCTTGTTTTGTTTGTAATTTTACTTTCAATGGTCTTTGCATTGACAACTCTTGATTCAAAATCAATGTCAGCCCAAACAATTTTCGCTCCTTTTTTTACAAATGGGTATGCTGAGGATGTATAGGTATGCGACGGAATAATTACTTCATCTTCGTCAGAAAGAATGAGGAGTTGAGCTGCTATTTCTAGAGCAGATGTTGCGCTTGACATTGCAAAAGCATGATCTACACCAAGAAATTCTCTATATTTTTGCTCAAATAGTTGTAAGTACTTTCCTTGGGTAAGGGTATCGGAATCACTCATTATTTCAACTACAAGGTCTATTTCTTCTTGTGAATAAGAATGGCCTCTTCCCTTAAATGGAATTTTAAATGATGAACTCATCAGATCATCTTGAACATTTCACAAACCTTTTCCGTGGTAAGAATTTTCTTGAAATCAGAACCTAAAGCATTGGTAAGTGGTTTCTCATGAATAATGGTTGAATTATATAATTTTTCGTAAGTTCGATCATCTGGATCATTTTCTAAAATATCTCCATGCAATCTAGGAACTTTAATGTCTTGTATCTTTGCCATACTCCAAAAATCATTATATTCATCAGGATAAAACTCCTCCATGGCTCTCATTGTCATACAATTTGAGACACAATGATGAAGACCAAAAACAACGCTAAGTCCAGCAGAAAAAGGGTGAACTAAACCAACATATGTAGTTGCTATTGCAGCACCACCCATATAAGAAGCTACCATGAGCTTTGATCTATTTTCCTCTGATTGCATCTGCTCAGATTGAAAAACATCTTTTGCATATTCTATTGAAATCTTAGAGAAGGCATCTCCAACGGGATTTCTATATGCTCCATTAAGTGCCTCAAAACTGTGTATATAAGCATCCATTCCAGTGAAAAAATATTGATCTCTAGGTACTGTCTTCGTTAAGTTTGGATCGAGAATGATTTGATCAAAAACACTAAAGTCGCTGTTCATACCAAGCTTTAATCCATTTTCTTTATTGGTTAAAACACATGTTCTTGTAGCTTCAGCTCCAGTCCCTGACAAAGTTGGTATCCCTATCTTGAAAACACTAGGATTTTTAACAAGATCCCAACCCTGGTAATCTGCTGCACATCCCTCATTAGTTAGAAGGTTTGCTACTGCTTTAGCAACATCCAGCGTTATACCTCCACCCATACCTATAATTACAGCTGGTAGTTTGGTAGAAAAAGATTTAACTTTTTTACACAAATCATCAATATAACCTGTAGTTGGCTCATCTGACGTTTCGATAAAAATAGTATTGTTCTTACAATCAAGTTTAACTTGATCTATTATCTCAGCGTTTCCTTGAAAGAACTGGTCTATAAAAAATACACAGAAGTCATTTTGATGCTGAATTCTTTTTTGAACTAAAGATGAAATCTCTTTGAGCGAGTCAGGTCCAAAAATATATCTATCAACATTTTTTGCATTTTTAATGCCTGTATCAAGAATATCATTCATACTTTTTGCACTCCAGCTTAATTAAGTCTTTCAATCCATCTGTTACTGACATAGAAACCTCATATCCTAGTAATTCTTGAGCTAATTCTATATCAGCTCTAGAGTGCAAAATATCTCCTGGTCTAAAATCTCTATGAATTGGTGGATTCAATTGCAAATCTGGAACATTCATAGAGATATTCTGACTAATTATTTTGTAAAGCTCAATTAGAGTTATTTGATAATTAGCAGCTATGTTATAGACCCTGTTTAAGGCTTCCTGTTTTTTTGGTATCGCTGCAATTATATTTGCCTGAACAGCATTAGCTATATAACAAAAATCTCTAGTTGTTGAACCATCACCATTAATAAACAAGTCATCACCTTTCATGATTGCATCAATCCATTTTGGAATCACTGCAGCATATTGGCCGTTTGGATCCTGTCTTAGGCCGAATACATTGAAATATCTAAGACCTATTGAGTTGAAATCATAAACTTCTGAAAAGACCATTGCATAACTCTCATTAACGCTTTTTGTAAGTGCATATGGACTTAGTAACTTTCCTCTATGATTTTCTTTTTTTGGCAGTTTCTCTGAATCCCCATAAACTGAACTTGAGCTCGCATATACAAAGTTTCTTACATTGTTCTCCTTAGATGAATGAATAATATTCAAAAAACCATTTATATTAGAATCATGGCTAGTCAAAGGATCTTTGATTGACCTAGGGACAGAGCCAATTGCTGCCTGATGAAGAACAAAATCTATTCCATCAGTGATCTGTAAGCATTTATCATAATCTCTAATATCTGATTCTATGAATTTAAATTTGGAGTTATTTTTTAGAGATTGATGATAAGAATTGAGGAAAGCGATGTTTTTCTTTAGTCCTGTTGAGAAATTATCAGAGGCTAGTACATTTTGATTATTATCCAAAAGGAATTGCACTAAGTGAGAACCAATAAAGCCTGCTGCACCAGTTACTAACCAATTATAAGAATTATCCTGAAGCTCAATTTGAATTTTTTCCAATCGGTTACTCAAGCTACTTCTCTAATTAGTTGCTGTATTGGATGAAGAGTTCTATTTAAAAAGTTTGACAATACTATCTTCGTTCTCTCTTATAAAAACTATGAGTGATGCCAAAATTAGACCAAAAATGAATCCCAATATTACTATCTGTCTACGTTGTGGTTTGATTTTTGTTTTAGGAACCATTGCTGGGTCTATGACCTTGAATGCATAATCTTCCCTGACATTTGCAAGCATTATCGTTTGTAATTGCTCTTGAATAAGTGAATTCAGAACATTCTTTATATCTACTAATGTAGTTTTTTCAATCTCTTTTTTTAAATAATCTATGCTCTTTTCAGCCTCTAAGATCTCATCATCTCTAATATAATTATTGATTGAAGAAACAAAACTATTTGCATATTTAGCAGCAAGCTTTGGATCATCCCAGTTCATTGTAAAAGTTACAATTCCGTCTCTCTTATCGTAACCAATTGAGTAATGTGACTTCATTCTTGCCTGAGCAGAAAGATCAGATGGTGCATCTTCTTTCCATGATTGAGTGTCCTCATTCCAATCTTCTTTGAAAAGTATTGGAAGAATATTTTCTTGATTAACAAAAATAATATTGAATTTCTTTGATTCTGCAATAGCTATTGAAGTCTGAATATCGTCAGCTGGTCCAGATGGTAAGTCTATTCCAGCTATTGATGCTATTCCAGAAAATGATGAACTCAATGAGCCTATTGATGCTGATTCATCTGCAGGAATTGCAACAACTTCAGCCTGAAAAATTGGTGTAACCAAAAGAGCATAAATCACTGATAGTGATGTTGCCGATATTACAACCCCGCTAAATAATTTTGCATTATCTTTAAGTGAATTAATTATGGCTGAAATCTCAACTCCATCAACCTTTTCACTTTCAAAGTCTAGAATACTTTCTTTTTTATCCATTTATTAAAACTAATTATTAAAACTAGAAACTGCTGCTGCTGCAACTGCTAGCTGATATAGTACCTGAGTGATTTCTGTCGTAGCTCTTATTCCAGAGAATGTGTCTACCTTTAATGGAACTACAATGGTATCGCCTGGTTCAAGAGAATTGCCTGAAGAGTAAGTAGATCTGAAGAATCCACCACTATTTGCTCTTGATGGAGGGATTATGGAGCCATCAGACTTAATAATATATGCATTATTGGCATCTGCAAACTCTGTCGTTCCTCCGCTTAAATCAATGTATTCATTAAAGCTTAATTTATTTTGATATTTGTGAGCATTTGCAACAAAAACTTCGCCTATTACAGAGACAGTATTTTGAGCTTTTGGAATAAACAATGTATCTCCATCTTCAAGTACTATATCTTCTTCAGTGCCATTTATGATTCCTTCTATATTAATCACGAGCCTTCCGAGAGACTCTGCAGAAGTATCGGATTCTTGCAGTAGTAAATCTAATTGTGAGAGTATTGCGGGGTTAAAAGTTTCCTGGCCAACACCTTTGTTTTGACTTGCCAGTAATAATTTTCTTCTTATCTCAGACTGAGCCTTCCTGAACCTAGAGATTTCATTTGCCGCCAGTGATTGTCTTTGAAAGACAGCCGCTTTTGGAAATGCTTTATCGTTAAATCCACCTGCTCGCTTAATAAGACTTCTAAGAGTTTCATTCTTAGAAATAGGATAGTCCCCAGGAAAGAAAACTTGTCCACTTATTTGAACATTCTCCACATTACGTGAAACCTTTTTAATATTTACCAAATCATTTGGATTCAACTCAGTACGCATCATATTTGAATCAGAGACAGACGCATTGTTGTTCGAAATCCGATACTCCTTTCCTTTCAGATCACTTCTTATCAACTCTATATCAGTTGTATATGTCGAATCCTTGAGGCCTCCCGCTGATTTTATAGCATCATCAAGTATCATGTTGTCAGTTAAAGGATATTCACCTGGGAAGAAAACATTCCCAAAAACTGAGATGACTTTTTTACTTTCTTTTGATGTTGATTGCCTTTTTACAACATCTAAAACTGGCTTAATTAATTGTTGTCTGCAAACATCAGTAAGCGATAGTTCTTCTGTTTGTGCCCTATTGACTTCCGAAATTTGGGCTCTTCTTATGTCCTCAAGAGATGATCCTTCTTTCCGAGAAAGGCTTGCTATTGTGGAATTTCCTCCCGATTCAACGATTTCCTGACCAATACTTGGTGGAATAGTGCAGTAATGATAAACGCTATACCTATAGAAAATATTATTCTCAATTTCTTGGGCTGACAATGGATCATTCTGTTGCAAGTTTGTATCTGGAAGTCCAGTTATAGGATTTATTGCTGCATTTTTATTTTTATATTGCTCTAAAAGTTGTTCTCTCTGACCCTGAGATAACTCTTCATCCTTAATTAGCTCCGTTGTGACTAAATCCAGAGATAGAAATCTTGGAAAGAAGATGATTTCATCTCTTTCCATCAAAGATATATCTTGTTCTGAGCTCTTTTTGTCTCTCAATTCCCTGAACATGGCTTCGAGGTTTACTTGGAAGATGTTGAAGTAACCCTCTGTGGCTTCTCTCTTTATGATTGTGTAATTTAGATCAGTCATAGGAAGAAGATCCTCATATGAGCTTACTAAATCAGAAATTTTCATTTCACTTCGCCACGGAAGAAAGCCTGGTTGTTTAGCATGTCCAGTTACCAATATTGCATTTCTCATAACTGGGTCAACAGGGTATATGTTGATTACATCTCCATTGTATAACGTTGTATCTGCGACAGAGTCGATGCTTAGATTGATTAATTTATAACTATTGCTTAATGAATCAACCCTCTCAATTTCCATATTTGCTTTGTCTGCACTAGGCTTAAAACCTCCTGCATAAGAAATTAAATCATTAAGATTCTCTCCTTCCAGAAGCTCAAAAATATGGGGTCTATTCACCTCACCAGATATTGCTGCTGTCTTCGCTATTGGAGGTATAAAGACAACATCACCTTCCTTTAATGAGATATCTCCACTTGTATCGCCATTAAGAAGCAGATCATAAAAATCGATACTAGAAATGACCTTGCCATTTCTTTTTAGTTGAATATTTCTTAGTGATCCAGTGTTTCTAATACCGCCATTAGTGAAAATTGCATTTGTCATAGTTGTCAACGCACTGACCGTGTACATACCAGGATTCATTGCATCTCCTAGGACAAAGATATTTATTGACCTAAGCTGGCCGAGAGTTACGCTAGCAGTTGTACCAATAAACTGTGCCGCAATAGTTTCACTAATCAGCTTCTTGAATGCTTCAAAACTCAATCCTGAGGCTGAAACCGGTCCTATTCCCGGTACTAGAATCTCACCCTCATTGGATACTTCTAACTCATAACGATTATTCCTATTTCCAAAAAGTACTATTTTTATTACATCCCCAGGTCCGATAATGTAATTATCAGGCACAAAAAACTTTTTGGTAGAAGCGAATGTTGACGGTGCTTCTGCGAAGAAATCATATCCAAAATAAGTTACCTCCTCTTTGATCTTTGGTCTAGGATTAACAATAAAACTATCCTTTCTACCAGAATATCCGTACTCAGTTTTTTCCTGTTCTTCTAATGAATCCTCAGAAGTTGTAGTTGTTTGAATTTGTTCAGTGACATCTGTATCGGAGACATCTGATGACATCTCTCCTCCAATAGCCTTAGTTAGACTTCCAAGCTGCTCAAGATTAATTGTCTGGGAATTTAGTGTCTGAACTGAGAATAAGAGATAAACAATACTAGAGACGCTTAATAGGTATTTTCTTAAGTACATTTTTTTAAAATTTAAAGATTTTCTGGATGCTCATTTTACCCTAAAAGATATGTAATGGATCAATTTATTAATAAATATATGCAGTAGATTTTATTTAGATTCTGATTTTTAAAGTCAACTATTAAGATAGTTATCTAAAAAATTTTTAAAACTGATTTCTGATTGTTGTTCAAGTTTTTTTTGTTTATCTAAAGAAATATGAAACTCTTCATCAAATTTTTCCCACATTTCATTTGCTTTTTTATCCATAGATAAGAAATATTCTTTATTCTTTTCAGAAATTTTTACCATAAACTCATCTAATGAGTATGAGCCTTCCAAAACTTCATTTATTAGCCTAGCTGATGGAGTAGTTTCTGGATCACTAATCATATCTTTATAGTTTTTTATTTCTAACTCACTAATAGAAAGAATATCCAGAAATGGTTCCATCTCATCTACTATGTAACTAGCCCATTCCTTTAAAGTTATCTTTTTCCCATCCTTTTCTAAATTTAAATTTGGCTGTCGACCAATCGTAGCTACCAAGTGATTATTTTCCCTTATTGTTTTATATTCACTATTTGAGATAGGTGGACTTTCGCAGAAAGATGAATAAAGTATAAGAGCTTCGATAAAGTTCATTGTAGATTCACTAATACCAATGGGTGACCAAGGATCGATATCTAGTGATCTTATCTCAATATATTCAACGCCATATTTTTTTAATTTAGATGTTGGCCTTATATTTTCATTCGACATACTTTTAGGCCTTATCATCGAATAATATTCGTCTTCAATTTGAAGCTGGAAGTCATTTAGCTGCAACAATTCACTCTTTTCCGAGGGGATTTTTATTTTGAATTTATTACTTTTTTCTGAAGTTAGATTAAGTAGATCAAAAATATATTCATCTATAGAATTTATTGATACTTCAATGTCCGCCTGGCTGTCATTTTGATAGCCTAAATGACTCATTCTTAGAGATGTTGCATAAGGAAAATAAATATTATCTTTGAATATTTTACTGCCATTTGGGGTAGAGCTTAGAAAGGTTTTATTTAGGATTGGAGAAGCGCCAAATAAATACAGTATTAACCAGCCAAATCTAGAAATATTCCTTATTATGTTAAAGTAGAATATATTTCTATTTGATGTTGAACTATCTTGATCATGACTATTTGAGTTCAGTTTCCAAAATATTTCAGGTAAAGAATAATTGAAGTGAACCCCAGAAATTGCCTGCATTGGCTTACCATATCTTTTCGATAACCCCTTTCTATATAAGGTTTTAAATTTCGCAATATTTGAACTTCCATATTCTGCTATCTGAAAATCACGATTTTGAAAATTAGGTGGCATGCTTGCTGGCCATAACTTTTCATCATAAATAGATTCGCTAATGTATTGATGTGATTTTTCTAAAAAGTTAACCAGATCATTATTTTCTGTAAATGGTGGCGTTATTATCTCAAGCAGAGATTCAGAGAAATCTGTTGTAAAATAGGAGTGACAAAGAGCAGATCCAAAATATTTCTGATGACTCTGGTTTGATATCAAATCATTTTTGAGTATTCTAATCGCCTCTCTTTCAATCCCTTTTTTTCCTTGTGCTAATCTATTCTTCTCATCAGCTGAGAGCGAATGAATAAGGTTTTTTTTAATACCATGGCTCATATTTTGCTTTGATATTCATGATTCTAGTTCTTTTGTCTTGGAGACATAGAAAATCCTGAGAGTATTTTTCTGAATGACCAAGGCTTTCTTCTTAAACTATCGACCTCATCTTGTGCGCTTGTTACTAAGTGATATAAACTTCCCGACGCAACTTGTTGGCCTGCATCTTTTGTGAGTGGTGCCCATTCATATGGTGCTGTACTTCTTGTTGTTCTATTTACATAAAATAAATCCATAGGAAGGTTAAAATAAATTGCCTTGTGAAATCGTCCTTCGCCAACACATGCGGCATCACAATCAGTCAAAGCAACTTTTGCACCAATTCTAGCACCTGATTCGAATCTTCTGGAAACATCAAGAAGGAGTCCTTGATCCTTCCCAAGAAATTTTCCTACACTTGCTTTAAGTCTCATATTATAGAAAGGTAAATCTTGATAGTAGGTTAAAAATCCGGTTACAGTTTCATAATTTCTGAAAGAAAGTTTCTGATCAAATTCTCGTTGTTTTACCCAGTAAGTATCTAAACCTATAGCCCACATTTTATGATCGGGTGAGTACAATAGCTCTCCTCCGACACCACCATACATCCACTCGAGGATCCCGCCAGTTAATCTCCCCTTTATATTTCTTGTTGGGCTAAAAACATAATCAAATGCGAGTCTCCTGATACCAGATGTTCCTTGAGTTAAATAAAGTCTTCTGTCTTGTCTTACATGATGAAGTTCGCCGTCAGGTATATGCCATACATATTTATCAAAATTATTATCTATATCAATCCCAACCAATGCCTGAAGATACAAACCCTTTCTTATTGCATAATCTGCTGTAATAAGTGCTTCTAATTGATAAAAGTAAAATTGAATCTGATGCTGGAGTGTTCCAGTCATGTGAGGTCTAATACTCCATGAAAAATTTGGATATAGTTGCTCATTGACTCTTGATAGTGCTGTTGAATAGAGATTTTGTTGTTCATTGAAGGTAAATAAATTTTCATCAACAGGTCCTTTTGCAACTGATTTTACTAAATCATTTCTATCAATTGATGCCCTTAGTGTTTCTACTCCTTGGTCAAGGTTGACGATAGTGATCTTATCAATATTCTTCGGAGAGTTATTAGCTAAAATTCTGCTGGCAAGATCAATTGCCTTAATTGTCTTTCTGAACCTTCCTTGGCTTATTTCAGCAATCATTTCATTTTCGTTGAAGATTAATGAATGAGAAACTATGCCTTCATTACTCATTTGCCAAAAAATTAGGTTACCGAGATATTTTTGGTATCCCTCTTTTAGCTTTGAGAACTCCTGTAATGTTTGTTTATTTAATTGCTCAGGTGGAGCTATATATTTATCTCTTCCCGGATTATTTAAGTTTGAATGAAGAGCAATATTTGCATAAATTACATTGCCTCTAACTAGTCCCAAACTAACATCAGCTTTTTCTCTTTCAGAAGGTTTGATTCTGTAATTTAATGCAAAATTAAACTTAGAGTCAGGTTTTCCAATAAGATTTCCTTCCTCATAAAATACATATTCTCTTCCCACAAATTCTTTATAATCATGGCTATCATATTCAAGTTTAAATGATAGATTATCTATTGGTGAAAAGTACTCAAATCCTCCAAAAAAGGAAGCCTCTGGCCCAGAAAACATGCTGCCGAAGTTAAACGCCCCTCCGCCAGATGCTCCCCTCCCTCTTATATTATAGGAGTCAAACAACCAACCGATCGGATTACTGATATGCCCTCTATTATCAGGGCACAATGTGGGATCATAAGTCTGAAGCCAACAAGATCCTGAATTTGCAAATCTACCCCACCCAATTCCTAGCGATAAATCAAAGTCATTAATTTTCTTTGAAGCAACAATGTATTCACTTGAATAAAAACCAGTGCCCCCAAAATCCAGAGCTCCAACAGCAACAGCAGGAAGATATTCTCTTTCATCAAAAAGCTTTATCTTTAGATCAAAGCCTTTGTCTTTCCATGTTTGGGGACTACCAAAATTATATGAGGTATAAGTACCCTCTGTATATCTAACGATAGCTTCCATCCAAGGGAAAAACTGAGCTCTTGCAAAAAGCCTGTTAATTGGCTGTTCAGTTGATAAGCAAAATAAAAATTCTCCGTCATCTGAGAATCTTGCCGTTGGGTTCTGTATTAAACCTATTCCACCCCATGTGTTCTGAGAATAAGGATTATCCTCTATATACTTTTCTTTTGATTCATTGGCTGATAGTCCATAACTGGCTATGATTAGAGCAGCTACAATTATTCTTCTCATAAGCTATATTCGCTCATAATGATGGTCACTTGTGTGTTACTTGGCAGACACACTAGGCTGGATTAGAGTCTATATAAGAACTTCTAATAACCTCAACTATCAGTTAGTTGTGGAACTAGATGATGTTGTACCAGTGGTTCCAGTTGTAGCAGTTGTGCCTGTAGTACCTGTAGTACCTGTAGTACCTGTAGTACCTGTAGTACCTGTAGTACCTGTAGTCCCTGTAGTACCTGTAGTACCTGTAGTGCCAGTTGTCGCAGTTGTTGTAACTGTCGGCGTAGGCGTAGGTGTTGGTGTAGGCGTAGGCGTAGGTGTAGGTGTTGGCGTAGGTGTTGGCGTAGGCGTAGGCGTAGGTGTTGGCGTAGGCGTAGGCGCAACAGGTTCATTGCCTGATGGCGTTGTGTACTCAGTAGATCCTCCACTGAATAATCCGAGAATTGCACCAGTGATTGCTACCCATACTCCAGCTCCGGCTCCGGCTGATGCAGCTCCTGAATTTGATGAGCTTTCATTTGATGAGCTTTCTGAATCTTCAGATGACTCTTCTTCTGCATTTGGATCATCAAATGCTTCAGATCCTTCTTCTCCTTCTGAAGCCATTGATTTAAGACTCGTCCCACTAAGGACAAGTGTTAGCATTGAAAAGTATGTTCCTAATTTTTTAAACAATTTCATCTGTGATGATCCTCTATAAATTTCTTATAATTATTTTAAAGCACCCACCCCAGGTATTTATACCCTAGAGATTGATTTTTAAATAATTCCTATTGTTTGTAAACAACATTTTCACTTTTTTACATAAAGTTACATGTTGATTTTGATGAGGATTATATGACATTTGTAAACAAATGTTCATAGTTTAATTGGGTTATTTTTTTAGCCTTAAAAATTTATTATTTATTATCAATTGTTTTTCTTGGCCTTATAGATGTCCTAGTGATTATATATGACTCAAGGTTATTAATATCATCTTGGCTTAATGCTCCATCAAAAACACTTGAGAACAAACCATCAAAGTCCTTCACTACATTTGTAAAATAATTTGTGAGAGGATGCATCATTTCTTCAGAAATCCTATACAAAGTCCTTCTTGAGTCTTTTGGATCTTTATCTCTTACAAAAATCTCGCTATCTACGCCTGTAGCAAGGACTTTTCTGAAATTTGCGAAAGTAGTTGCTGGAAAAACATCGCAAACTGAATCATATAAATCATCTCTACTAACACCTGGATCTCCCCTGAACTGAAATAAAATAACTGAACAAATAATCTGAATTTGAAGATAACCAGATCTTATGTAGTTGGATAATTTTCTTGGTTGAAGATCTCTATTCGATAATCCCAATGCTCTTATAGCAGCTGCAAATGCAAGAACCTCAATACCTTGATTACTGTCTTTAAAATCAATTGAAGATTCTCTTACAGCCTCTGAAAGACTGCCCCTCTTCTTATTGATATTCCATTTTTCAATGCTTTTATTTATTGGCCTGACTTTGTCGTTCATTATTCAATTAAAATTATTATTTATATTGGATATAATCTATTACTCTTTAGTAAATATCTCAAACGGATAAATAACATGTTTAAGAAAAAAATATTTTTAATTGTCTCTTTATTAGCTTTCAGTTCAATGACTTTTGCTGAATGCACTTACCCAAAGAAAAGTTTTGATATCCCTTCAGGCAAGAAAGCAACTGAAGCTGAAATGATTGAAACACAGGGCAAAGTAAAAAAATTTCAGGCTGATTTAGCTGTTTACCGCAATTGCTTAGATGATGAGTTAGGTAAAGTTTCTACTGAACTTGAGTCATATGAAGAAATTAAGAGAATGAGTACTCAGAAACACAATGCCTCGGTCGAAGACGAACAAAAAATGGCCGATGAATGGGGCGAGGCTGTCAGAGCATTCAAATCAAAATAATCAAATAAGGATCAAAAAGTGTCAAAAACTGTAACCATCACTGGTGCAGCTGGTCAAATTGGTTATCAGCTTGCATTCAGAATAGCTTCTGGTCAACTTCTCGGAGCAAATGAAAAAATTAATTTAAACCTTCTAGAAATTACCCCTGCATTGGACGCCTTAAAGGGTGTTGCTATGGAACTGGAGGATTGTGCCTTTGAAACAGTAAGCAATATCCATATCTCAGATGATCCGAATAAGGCCTTTAAAAATACTGATTATGGGTTCCTTGTAGGGGCAAAGCCTAGAGGACCAGGCATGGAGAGAAGCGATTTGCTGCAAGAGAATGCAAAAATCTTTTCTGCTCAAGGTAAAGCAATCAATGAAACCTCATCGAGAGATATTAAAGTTCTAGTTGTTGGGAACCCAGCAAACACAAATGCATTGATCGCAATGTCAAACGCTCCAGATATTGATAAAAGTGCATTCACTGCCATGATGAGGCTTGATCACAACCGAGCGCTTGCACAGCTGGCATCTAAATTAGATTGTCATTCAAGTGAACTGAGCAATATGACCATCTGGGGCAATCATTCAACCACTCAGTATCCAGATGTAAATAATTTGAAACTCTTAGGTGAATCGATATCAAGTAGACTTGATCAAACATGGATAAAGGATGATTTCATTCCTCGAGTTCAAAATAGAGGCGCAGAGATTATTAAAGCCAGAGGTTTATCAAGTGCAGCATCTGCAGCATCTGCGGCAATTGATCACATGAGAGATTGGGTACTAGGAACAAAAGTGGATGATTGGGCAAGTATGGCTATCCCCAGCGATGGATCATATGGGATCACTGAAGGAATTATCTATTCCTTTCCTGTGATATGCCAAAATGGAACCTATTCAATAGTTCAAAATCTTGAAATTGATCCATTCAGCAAGGAATGCATGCAAATAACCGAAAAAGAGCTTCTAGATGAGAAGACAGCGATCGAACATTTACTCTAAGTTTAGACAAGATCTAATTTAATCTGTAGAATCCATCATCCGGGTTAATCCGAATTTTTATA
>PAWK01000064.1 GCA_002714195.1 Gammaproteobacteria bacterium
GAAACATTTACTCTTTCACTCTGTATTATCTAAACCGCTCCTAGAAACTCGACGAGCATAGGGTAACTTGCTTGATTATTCAACTGCCGCACCCAAAACTCACCTTATATATTGGCAATGGCCGTTTTGCTGGTCAGGCATAATTAAGTTATGATTAACTCACTGTATCCCACTTTCACAGTGAGTTTTTTCCAATCGGTTTGTCACCGCTATGAATCATCAGGAATCAGGAAGATCCAACAAAACTTCGCATAATCAATTTGGCATCGGAATAGATTTCGGTACCAGTAATAGTGCGGCGGCGATATTTGATGGCAAAAAAGTATTCCTGATAAAACTTGAAGCCGACTCCATAATAATGCCATCAGCTACCTACGTCGATAGAGATTACAGAATACAAACAGGACAGACAGCCATAAATGCATATATTCAAAGCAATGCAGGCAGAACGGTAGAGCTAAGCGCAGAAGTTTTAGGAGAACAACGTTCTAGCACAGGACAAATTGGTGATCATGGGCTGCCAGAAGAAGCAAACACCGAAAAAATCTACGGGCAATCATTCGTTGACTCCGGGCAGGAGGGTAGATTATTTAGAGGCGTGAAACGCCTCTTAGCCCGCGATCAAGAACTTAAAATAATGGTTTTTGAAAGGCCTTTTCGAATAGTTGCACTCATTACACCGCTACTGGTGAGAATAAAAGGCGCCATTTCAAACCTACTACAGAAAACCTTACGTTGTAACTTGCCAACATTGCATGCTTGCATAGGCCATCCCGTAAATTTCGAAGGTTCAAGCGAAAATGGGAATGCCCAAGCGATATCTTTGCTCTCCGAAGCATATGGTTATGCTGACTTCAAAAATCAGACTTACTATCCTGAGCCTATTGCTGCTTCTCTNAGTTATCTTCATGAAAATCCGGCAACAATCGATGAAACTTTNCTGACAGTCGACTTTGGTGGTGGCACCCTAGANCTTTGTGTTCTTAAACGAAACGCACACAATTTTGAAGTTATTGCTACACATGGCATTGGCCTAGGGGGAGATCATATTGACCAGCAAATGTTCCGAGAGATAATTTTCCCAATGCTAGGCAAAGGAGAGCGCTGGATTCGCGATGGCGAAGATCGCGAAATTGAGACAATTTTCCCCTTCGAAGAATATGAAGANTTGCTGTTAAATTGGACAATCAGTTATATGTTGAATCAGAATAAATACACTACTCCTGTAATACAACGCATGAAACATGAAGATGATGCCGCTCAAAAGTTTAGNAGGTTATACGACCTCATTAAGAATAATCATAGTTACTTAGTTTTTCAGCATTTAAAAGACATCAAAATNAAACTTTCCTCGAAAGATTCAGCCAAACTAGATATTCCAGAATTAGACATAGAAATCCTAGTTACAAGAGTTGAATTTGAAAACTACATTCGCGATCTGATAGCTAAGTTTAAGCATGCAGTAGAATACTTGCTAGACCAAAACAGTCTTCGGCCAGAAATTATAGACTCTGTTATTCGCACAGGAGGCTCATCTTTAATACCCGCCATAAAAAATATCTTAGATGACCTTTTCCCAGGAAAAGTCATTGAGCATAACCCGTTCACTAGCGTTGCCACGGGTCTTGCGATTGCTAACTATAGACAATTAGGAAAATCTCCCGCTCAAATTAAGACGCCTAAGTCCGAACGTTAAAGACTTTAATTTGAAGCTTCTTCTCTACGAGCACCAGCTAAAATCCCCGGCAAAGCATAGTTTCCTTCATGGCACGCGTACTCATACATAGGGCTTTCAGCTTTTCTAAATGGAATTTCTGCGATCCAAGGTTGGGTATACGCATCACTATCCTCAACGGTAAATTCATAAAGAATTTTATCATCTCCAGTTCTTGTAAATCTTTCGGTAACCTTTGCCGTTTGAGGCAAATATAAGCTATGTTTTATTGCAAAGCGGAAGCTTTGTTGAGGGTGAAAATTTATAGTTTCTACCACCAATGTGTTCTTTTCCCAATAGCCTATAGAATCTCCCAACCAAGGTTCGAATATGTCATTTTTATGCTCATCATTTAATCGGATAATCCTAGCGTCATGATTCATCTCAGCTAAAATTAAGACGTAATTCTTGTTTTGCACAATTTGATAATTATTATTATAAAGAACTGGCAACATCGGAGGTCCGCCACTTGACCCAAAGCCGACCATACATCGTTCACCAAGGGGTCTTTGTTCTGGCCCATCGTACCCTGAGTCTTGCCCATACTGAAAAAAAGCCATGCCTGCGGCAGCCGAATAAGGAATTTGTCCATCGTCAGGATCCACTATAAATGATGTTCTATAGCCCCCATCAATTTCAGCGAGCCTCGTCCCAGGATCAATCCAAAATGCATTGTACCCAGCATCAGTATCACCATCTGTAGGTGGCAATCTATTAGGATCACTTGGCGCACTATCCGCTTCTGCTAACACATTGAATGCTGACTGGCGCTCTAATTGTCGAGCATTTTCAACATCCAAAACCAGAGTTTTACCCAGAAGTTTATCTCTTTCCAAGGTTGTTACCGATGCAGATGTCCAAATCCCCTGCAAATCAGGATGTCCATAACTAGTTAACGAAACCTGCCAAGTATTTTGTGCTTGAGAAATGACTGGTAGGCCGACCAGTAACCAAGCACAGCTCCAATAACGAATACAGTTATTCACATTCAACTCCTACTAATTTCACAATTTTGCCAAAGACTTAAAACAAGCAGAAAACCATCTGACTAAATTGGTTCTAATGGAAAATCCGCCAACAAATTTCCTTCGTCTGCGTCTCGCAACTCAAAGGATCCGGTATAACCGTTACCTAATGCTTCCGTAAAACTAGCCCCATCTTCTAAATTAGTGATTATAAAAACAGGCCTTCCAGAAATACTTTCGCCAGGAGGTAACTTTATAGGATTAAATAAATAACGTAAGTTAGTACTCAACATACCTCTAATCGTTGACTCAACACTCAGATTTTCACTGTCCGATCTCAATCGAACTGCTCTAAAGAGAGCACTTTCCTTATTTCTATCTATCAAGCGCAAAAAAATAGTCACGTCTCGCGTAAAAGCATCGCGGTTAACTAGCGAAATAGTCGGCGTAAAAATGGGATATTGGAATCCTATTTCAATAATTCCGTTACTCGAACGATCGCTAAGTAAGCTACTGTCTTGTTGATCCAAATCTAATTCATTTACTGCCCTGGAGGGCAAAATTAGTAAATAAAATATAAATGCTGGGATCCAAGAAGTTAAAATCATCAAGACCATGAGTTGTCGCTTCATTCGGAGTAACGGTGACCAAAAGGGAAGCAGTGCGATAAGACAAGCGACTATAACAAGATTCACCAAGCAAGCCCGAGCAAAAAGCGAGTATTCACCAAATTTTCCCGGATTTCCTGTAATCACAACTAAAGACGCGATAGCAATTAAAGCACCAAAGATAGAAAATATTGCTTTAAGGATTTGCTTCTTCATTCAAATATTTGCACGCTAAGAAATTANGAAACATTTCCATCATGTGCTTGTTTGTCCGCGTGATAAGAGGATCGGACTAAAGGTCCGCTCGCCACTTTTTTAAATCCAATTTTTTCAGCAAACAGTCGGAGACTCTCAAATTCATCCGGATGTAAAAATCTCTCTACTTTCAAATGATGTTTACTAGGTTGTAAGTACTGACCAAGTGTCACCATATCGACATCATGATACTTCAGATCTTGAAGCACCGATTCTACCTCTGAAATCTCTTCTCCTAAACCCAACATCAAACCAGACTTGGTAACCGCTTCTGGTTTTCGAGCCTTGTAGTTCTTGAGAAGGGTTAGTGACCAGTCGTAACTAGCTCCCGGACGCGCCTGCTTGTAAAGCCTAGGTACCGTCTCTAAATTATGATTGAATACATCCAGCGGGCTAGTTTGCAGAATATCTAGGGCAATATCCATGCGACCNCTAAAATCTGGAACTAACACTTCAACTTTTATTTCAGGATTTAATCGACGCGTTTCAGATACACAATTTGCAAAATGTTGTGCACCGCTATCTTTCAAGTCATCTCGATCGACTGAAGTGATTACTACATACTGTAATTCCATTTCCTGTATTGCCCGAGCAAGTTCAGTTGGCTCATTCACATCCAGCGGCTTAGGTTTTCCGTGAGCGACATCACAAAAGGGACAGCGNCGTGTGCAAATATCACCCATAATCATAAATGTCGCCGTCCCGTTGCTAAAACACTCCCCAAGATTTGGACAAGATGCCTCTTCACACACTGATGCTAGCTTGTGAATTCTTAGTTTGTCTTTTATCTGCTTGATTTTCGGAGAGGTAGGGATTTTTACTCTAATCCAATCTGGCTTAGTGGGTAATTCCACTGTAGGAATCACTTTTACAGGGATGCGGCGAACTTTTTCNGCTCCTCGAAGCTTGATTCCTTCAACGAGCACATTTCTGCGGCGTTTTTTAGTGTCATCAGACTTAATTGGCTGTTTTTGATCGATAATATGCATAATAACCCAGTTCCTCGAGTAAGCTGTCGCTTAGCACATTACTAAAATCGCGAATAAGCGACTCTTTTTTTAGCACATGATCTACAACTTGCGTAACAGCTAAATCTTTGAATCCACAAGGATTAATCCTACTAAAAGGCCCCAAATCCATATCTACATTCAGGCTAAGACCATGATAGCTGCGCCCATTTTTGATTCGCAAACCAAGCGCGCCTATCTTAGCATTTTTTACATATACACCGGGAGATCTAGGTATAGTTTTGGCTTCGATATTGAAGGCCGAAAGGGCGTTAACCATAGAGTTTTCCAACTTGGTGACGAGTTCCCTAACACCCATTTTTCGTTTTTTTACGTCCAGCAAAACGTATGCAACGAGTTGACCTGGTCCATGATACGTTACCTGACCACCCCGATCGATATTAACAACCGGAATATCGCCTGCGTTCAAAACATTACTCCGGTCAGCAGCCTGACCTAAAGTAAAGATAGGTTTGTGACTTAGTAACCAGATTTCATCCCCTCGGCTAGCATTCGGGTGCTCCGCCAAGTAGCGCATTGTCTTCCAGATCGGTTCATAATCTTGCAATCCAAGACGACGCACTATAAGACTATGCTCACAATTCTTTTGTAAAGAAGGCTTGGCCTCAACCCATTTGTATTCGCTCAATCTCACTAAAGAACCATCTTTACACTTTTGATTTTTTTCAAATCTTCGAAAATTTTACTCAGTTGTTCCTCTCCAGTGGCGGCAATTGTTATGTTTACTGAGATGTAATTATTTTTGCGACTCGATTTAACTGCGATTAAGTTTGGGTCAATTGGACCGGTATGTCTCTCAATTTGAGCAGTTACTGTTTCTCTAAAATTTTTGACAGAATGACCAATAATTTTAAGTGGATAAAGGCAAGGGAATTTAATCTTAGGCCGTTCTTGTACTTGTTTATCAAATTCGACCGACATGTATACCTCCGATCGTCTATCAACCGAATAAGTTTCCCACCAAGAGCGTCAACCAGTCTATAAACCGCTTAATAATGCCTCCTCTTTCAACTTGCTGCATAGCAAATATATCGCCCTGGAAAACAGTTTCCTCATCCAGAGTGACATTGACTACACCCATGATCTGACCGTTGTCTAATGGTGCATGTATAATTTCATCGATATCAACAGTCGCTTCCATTGATTGTGACTGTCCTCTTGGAATAGTGACATATACCTCATCTTTGATTCCAAGATCTACTACGCTATCTTTACCTGACCAGACCTGCACATTGGTCAAAACTTGATTCGCGTCATAAAGTTTATGAGTCTCAAAATAACGAAAACCATAAGTCATTAATTTTTGGGTTTCTATTGCTCGAGAATCTTCACTCGAGGTTCCCATGACAACCGATATCAGCCGCATACCATCTCTCTCGGCTGACGCTACCAAGCAATAACCCGCCGCATCCGTCCAACCGGTTTTCATACCATCAACATTCCTATCTCTAAAAAGCAGAGAATTTCTGTTAGTTTGTCGGATACCGTTGTAAGTAAATTCCCGCTCTGCATAAATTGGATAGTAATCCGCATGCCTTGCAATAGTTGCTTGCGCGAGTAGCGACAGATCTCTGGCCGACATGGTGTTGTAATACACTTCTGTATCCAACCCACTAGAATTCATAAAAAAAGTGTTAGACATACCTAACACTTCACCGTATTGATTCATCATATCAGCAAACGCGTCCTCACTGCCGGCGATGTGTTCAGCTATGGCCACACTCGCATCGTTTCCCGATTGAATAATGATTCCTCTCAATAAGTCTTCAACCGATACTTGAGAGTTTACGCCAACGAACATCTTCGACCCTTCCATGCGCCAAGCTTTTTCGCTGATGTGAACTTGATCGCCTAACGATAAATTTCCATTCATTATTTCTTCTACGGTTATGTAAGCCGTCATTATTTTTGTTAAGCTCGCAGGAGGAAGCGGCTCGTCAGCATTCTCCTCGACAATGATTTGTCCAGTTAGCGCATCAATTAAAATATAGCTTGTAGCTGCAATTTCAGGTGGTCGGGGAATTATNGCCGGAGCTGCGAAAGAAATATCTGCAAGCAGCAGAAGGCAGGTAAGTATGAAAGCCGAAAGAGNGCCAAACATATTCTTTTTGGTTAAACTAATAGTACTTTTAAGTCGCATAAAAATTCCCATTGATTTAGCTACTTCTTTATTACTGAACAATACAATGCTTACTGCCTAACTGGATAGGGCGCTNCNAAATCAGCAGCGACAAGCTGTCCCGCAATCTCTTCTAATTCTGTCTGATCGCTTATTGGCCCAACCCTCACCCTATACAAAACCTTACCATNGCGATTTGTTACTGAATTTATTACTACNGGCCTCCCTAACATTCCTTCTAACTTATTTGAAAGCTCTCGNGCACTTGTACGATTAGAGAATGCGGCAACCTGCAAGTATTGATTTGTATGCCTGGCCGAATCCCCATTTAAGCTTAAGTCCTTTCTCTTAACAAAGTCAGTAGCAAAATTCTCTGTAACAATAGCGTCCAACTGAACTCNAGCAGTACCAATTTCTGCATATCCTAACTTTAAAGCGGCAGCATAGCTCAAATCAATTATCCTATTNCCATGAAATGGNCCTCTGTCATTTACTCGAACAACTATGCTGCGATTATTATTTAAATTTGTGACTTTTAGAAAACTTGGTATTGGCAATGATTTATGCGCAGCCGAAACNAGGTACATATCAAACACCTCTCCATTAGAGGTTTTATGACCATGAAACTTTTCACCGTACCAAGAGGCTATCCCTCGCTCACTATAGCCCTCTTCAGACGGCAACACAAAATAAGTCTCACCCAGAACTGTATATGGCGAACGATTACCCGCGATCGTCCTCTCAACAGGACCNGGAACAACTTCAGGAATGCTGCTGAGTTCGATTGACTCAGTCGGCGCACGATCCTGAATGATTGAGTAACGACCAACATTAGGACTTTCTGTAGGAGGTTCCGAGACCGAAGAACAGGCTACAATTGCAAATAAACTCACAGCTAAAGAGAAAACTTTAAATATTGGTATGTTCATCGCTTTTCGATCAAAAAATCCCANCTAATTTAATTACTTAACGTCCAAACTCTCAGGAATTTTAGTNAGTCGATTTATTTAGAACCAATTGAGAAATTTAAANCAAATAANCAAACCGTAGCATCACNAAAAATAACTCAAATAAATTCTTATAAATTAANANCTTACTTGCTAATNTCCTTTCCATGCGTTTGTATCGACATNAGTAATCCAAAGCTGATGAACAAGGTTAANATTGCGGTCCCNCCNCGGCTAATCAGAGGCAAGGGCAGTCCAATGACAGGAACCAAGCCAGAAACCATNGCCATATTGATGAAAATGTAAAAAAATAATGTCAGCGTGATACTTCCCGCGAGTAGCCGACTGAACATATCTTTAGCGCAGTAAGCTATAAAAAGACCTCTAATNAGCACAAACAGGTACAAACAAACCAAAANTAACACACCTAAGAGACCAAATTCTTCCGCAAGCACGGCTAGAATAAAATCAGTATTGCTCTCTGGGATAAAGTCTAAATGAGATTGCGCACCATTACCGAATCCTTTCCCATATAATCCACCAGACCCTATCGCNATTTGAGATTGAATTATATTGTACCCAGCACCAGTTGGATCTCGATAAGGATCAAAAAAGGTCAGAATACGGTTCTTTTGGTGTTGCTGAGCAACAAACAAATACCAAGCTGGTGAGGCCAGGAGTAGGCTNAGAAGACCANCAAAAACGATACGCCACCGAATACCAGCGAGCAAAATCACGAAGATACCTGACATTGCCACCATAATTGCGGTTCCAGTATCGTTTTGTATTATTATTAATCCTGCGGGTAAAACTATGATAAAGGCGGACCAAAAAAGGTGTTTGAATTTAGGAGGCAGAGGACGGCTTGCCAAGTACCAGGCCATTGAAAGAGGAACGGAAATTTTAAGCACTTCGGATGGCTGAAAACTTGGTAGGCCTGGTAAATCTAACCAACTCTTTGCTCCATTTGCCTCAACCCCGATTAGCAATACTAAAAGCAAAAGCCCTAAACCTGCAGCATAAATTGTCGGCGCCCANCGTCGGATCACATGGGGGTTAAACTGGGAAACAATGAACATAATTAGGATTCCTCCCAGCATAATTAATGCTTGCCTTTGCACCACATCTACGGCACCGCCGCTTGCGCTGTAGAGGATGAAAAGACCAAAAGCACATAACGAGACTATCCCCACTAATANGGGAGGATCAGCATGCATAGCACGCCAAATAGTCTGTTGACGGTTTTCGACCCCATCNAATCTCGAAGTTTGGCGAGTAAAGTCTCTGTTATTCATCAGAAACCGTGCTTAGAGTGCGTTTCATGGGTTCAGAAAGCGGCGGTAATTCGTTCAGAGTATCGAAGTCAATTTGGAGAATATCCAGCAGGTATTTATCAGTGATAGCCTTGGCGATGGGACCTGCAACACTGCTCCCATGCTCACCATTTTCAACGAAGACTGCAACCGCAATTTGAGGTGCCAAATGCGGGTTTTGCGCCGGNGCGAAGGAAATAAAGAGTCCATGATCCTTATTTAGGTCAGATACNACAATGTCAGTGCTAGATAGTATATCTTGACTAATCCCGACTACCTGAGCCGATCCAGACTTGCCCGCCATCTTATACGCCATATCTCTATCTGCCATGGCTATGGCCTCATAGGCAGTACCATAATCCCTAAACTGATCAGAAAATGGCCTGTGCACAACCATAGTCATCGCTTCTTCGATGTATCGCCAATAGTCTGGATCTTTCAAAANAACATCGGGAATGCTGGAAGCAATAGTTTGNTCATAGGGTTGCCCATCTACAGATTTCAACATGCGAGGCTGATTAACCTTACCCTTATTTGCAATAATCGATGCTGCCGTAGCTAGCTGTAAAGGCGTCGCCCACATATACCCCTGTCCAATTGACGAATTAATTGTGTCTCCGGGNTACCAGGGTTCACCTCGGCTTACCCTTTTCCAATCCTCCGAAGGTAGGACACCGGTTCGGGCGTANGCAATGTCTAAAGCAAAATTTTGCCCGAATCCAAATTGAGACATGAATCCATATATCGTATCNATTCCCATTCGATGGCCCAAATCATAGAAAAAAGTGTCACAGGATTGGTAAATAGCTTTTTGTAAATCAGTTTCTCCATGTCCGCCACCAATAACCGTTCGGAGGGTATAGTCTCCCCATCGGTAACTCACNCCAGGCAATCTAAAATATCCGGGGTCCTGAATCGTAAAGTCATAGTCCACAAAGTCATTATGTAATCCAGCTAATCCTAAGAAAGGCTTAACTGTGGAGCCTGGCGGGTATGGGTTTGTTGTACGATCAAAAAGAGGCGTATTAACTTCATCTGTTACTAGAACGCTATAATTTTTATTACTAATACCGGTTACAAAAAGATTAGGATCAAACCCNGGNTTAGAAACCATNGCAAGTATACCCCCGGTGGAGGGCTCGATCGCAACGACAGCTCCTCTAAATTCTCCAAGCGCCTCTTCGGCTGCTTGCTGNAGCCGCGCATCCATGTGCAACTCTAGATTCTTGCCTGCAACAGGATCTGTTCGATCNANATATCGCATAACCTGACCCCTATTATTTTTCTCTACTATCTCATAACCAACAGTTCCATGCAGGAGGTCTTCATAAGTTCTTTCGATCCCAGTTTTACCAATGTGGTTTGTGCCACCGTAATTTTCCTTATCATCTTCAGATAGTTGATCTAATTCATCTTGATTTATCTCTGAGACATAGCCAATGGAATGAGCGGTTAAACTACTCAACGGATAGTGCCGAACAAACTGTGGCTCAATAGCCACTCCAGCTAGCAAATGACTATTTACCGCAATACGGGACTTNTCCTCATCTGTTAAAACATAACGCAGAGGCACAGAAGCAAATGGGACTCTGTTACGTTCTAGTCGAGTATTGAATTGAACAATATCTTCATCAGTAAGACGGATAAGAGTGGCTAAAAAATTTAAAGTTTGATCTATATCCGNNACCCGCTCTTGAACAACAGTTAGATTAAAGATCGGTTGGTTATCAGCAAGGAGCTCGCCGTTTCGATCAAAAATTAAACCTCGAGCTGGAGGCACGTATTGCGAATGCAGCCTATTTCCATCGGAACGAGCAGAAAAATAATCATATTGTGTAATCTGTAAGTTAATCAACTTTAAAACTAAAGCAATAAAAAGCAGCAATATCAAGACGACAGCGGTAAATAATCTGCCGTCGAACAAGAGGCGTTCCGCCTCATGATCTTTTACTTGCCATTTTCCGGACATCTAGCTTGATTCCTTGCCTAATCTCTCCGCAATCATTATAGTCGGCTACATACATGACTACTGAAGAAATCGGCACTCTAGTCGTTTAGACAATTGTATTCAGAATAAGTTGCCTAAGTATTAAAGTTAATAATTCTAACCTCTTTTTTAGGCGATTTTTCGCTTACGATTTAAAAGATACTTAGAGTTTTGATCTCTATTCTCTATGATACGGATGACCCTTCAAAATACTAGTNGCTCGATAAAGTTGCTCGGTCAAAACCACTCTAACAAGAGCATGGGGAAAAGTAAGTTCGGAAAGAGACCAGATTTCATCAGCCCTCTCTAGGCAAGACTTATGTAATCCATCTGCACCCCCGATAAGAAAAGCGAGATTTCTTCCCTGATTCTTATAAGTATCTAACTTTGAGGCAAAACCAGAAGTATTGATACGCGTGCCTTTTTGGTCCAAGGCAATCACATAGTCNATCTTTTTTGTCTTATCAAGAATGGCAACGCCTTCTTTTCTTACTTTCAGTTTTTGATCAGCTGCTGTGCCTGNCAAAGAGTTCGCAATTTCAATAAAATTCAAATCCAAATCCCGCCGTAGTCGCTTTGAATATTCATCTACACCGCTTTGAACCCATTCTGGAACTTTTTTGCCTATAGTAATTATTGATATCCGCATTGAATAGAAAGCTANTAAGATAAGTGTGGTTCTTGGTCCGGCACTATCGGTTTTTCAAAACTCCATAGCTCCTCTAAATCATAAAGTAATCTTATCGAAGATAGCATAATATGAACTACAACCCCTCCGATATCGACAAGAACCCACTCAGACTGACTTCGCCCTTCAACTCCAATGACTTTGAAGTTTAACTCTTTAACTTTCTTAACCACATTGTCCGCTAACGANTTGATATGCGTCGTAGATCGACCTGTTGCTATCACCATATATTCAGTTACAGACGTAAGGTGCCCAACTTCGAGGCAACTAATAGACTCGCCTTTTAAGTCTTCCAATGCATCCACAACAATTTTTTTCAGTTCTTTATCCTTCACAACTACTCACCAAGACCAATCACCTATATAGTTTTTCCTCATTAATATACTCGAAAACCTCGCGATTCAGACAGTTTTCCAAGCTCTCGTTNGCATTAAGCATTGCCCTCACCGAGGTTGACGACAAATCAATATTGAATTTACCAGCCATGAGCACCCTACCAGCNGGCTTTTGAAAAAACTCAGAGACATCATTAGTAATCCTTTTTTTTAGCTGAATCCTATCAGAAACTGCCGCGTTTACAGATGCACNCGAGCGGCCCAACACCAAGAAGCTACAGATTGAAAAAAGTTCTTCCCAATGAAACCAGTTGGTTATCGAATTGAAAGAATCCATACCCATGATAAATACAATACTATCGAAANCTGTATTTTCTTTTANTAGTTTTACTGTTTCTAGNCTATAGGAGACCGAGGTTCTGCGTAATTCTATATCATCAACTTCGATACCTAATTCATTCTTAGTCACCAACTCAAGCATTGCTAATCGATGGACGCCTGAAGAATAAGCTGACTTCCGATGATTGGGGACATTACAAGGAATCAGTTTTACACAATCCAGCCTCAGTAATTCTTTTGCATATTTCGCAGCTTCCAAGTGACCCTTATGCACAGGGTCGAACATGCCTCCAAAAACTCCGAGTCTTGACATCATTTACGAATGTGCCCATCCCCTAAAACAATGAATTTTTGAGAAGTAAGGCCCTCAAGCCCTACAGGCCCTCGTGCATGGAGTTTATCGGTTGAAATACCTATCTCTGCTCCTAAACCATATTCAAAACCGTCAGCAAATCGCGTCGAAGCATTGACCATCACTGAACTTGAATCAACTTCTCGAAGAAAACGCTGCGCGTGCTCATGATTTTCGGTCATGATGGACTCCGTATGTTGGGAGCTATACTTATTAATATGATTAATAGCCTCAGTTAAACCTTCTACGATTTTTATAGAGAGAATAGGTGCCAAGTATTCCGTTTCCCAATCTTCTTCAGAAGCAGACTTTACACTTGCGATAAGATCTTGCGTCTTTTTACAACCCCTGAGCTCAACATCATGACTTACATATCTCTCACAAAGCCTTGGCAGAACCGCACCGGCAACTGAGTCTGCTACTAGCAACGACTCAAGAGTACAGCAGGTTCCATACCTTTGTGTTTTTGCATTGACTGCCACCGTTATGGATTTGCCCAGATCAGCACTGTCATCAATATAGAGGTGGCAATTCCCGTCCAGGTGTTTAATAACTGGGACTTTCGCCTCTCTTGTAATGCGCTCAATAAGACCTTTTCCACCTCGAGGAATTATCACATCTACTTGTTCGGGACTCGCAATGAGCTCACCCACCGCTGCTCGATCGGTTATCTCAATAATTTGCACAATATGCTCATTCATGTTTGCCAAATCTAAGCCTGATTTGATGCAATTCGCTATCGCTCTATTTGAATGAATGGCTTCAGACCCACCACGCAATATTGTCGCGTTACCCGATTTGAGACACAAGCTAGCAGCTTCGCAGGTTACATTTGGTCTTGACTCATAGATTATGCCAATTACGCCAAGAGGAACTCGCATCCGACCAACTTGAATTCCGCTTGGTCGGTACTTTAAATCACTGATTTCGCCAACAGGATCGTCAAGTGCAGCAACTTGTTTGATTCCCTCTAACATGCCGTCTATCCGCGCATCCGTTAACTCAAGACGATCAAGCAAAGCAGCTTCGAGCCCTTTTTGTTTGCCTGCAGCCATATCCTGTTGATTAGCTTCCAGCAGTGCCTCCCGACTTTGGTCAATAGAGTCCGCAATATTCAGCAATGCCACATTTTTCTGAGCTGTAGTTGCTTTAGCTATATGTCGAGAAGCTGTCCTAGCTTTCGAGCCTAATTCTGCCATATAGGCCTTGATGTCCATCACACGCCTCTGCCGCTCTTAATTATCTGTTATATTTGTGTTTAGCCAACGATATAATTACTCTATATCGAAATCTTAGTATAACCTATTTCGCGCCCAAACTGCTTTTCAGAGACATGACTCTTTTTAAGGCAACGGGTTTTTTTTAGAAAATCAGGTAGAAACCCAGTGACATCCTTTAATATTCCCAACGACCAAGAAAATAAGACTTTAAGCGCACCTTCTGTTCTACAAGCTTGTATCCCAGTTACTGTTCTGGTTTTACTTCTTTCGCTTTCAGTTTATCTCTTCGGTGAAGATTCGAGCTATGGGCCGAATCAAATAGCTTTGTGCGTTGGTGCTGCCGCTGCTGCCCTTATCGGCTGGAGAAACGGGAAGTTATGGCTTGAAATTGAGGAGAGCATTGTTTATGGCATAACTGTTGCCATAAAACCGCTTCTGATCCTATTTTGTGTCGGTTCTTTGATTGGAAGCTGGATCATGTCTGGAACGGTACCCACCATGATATATTACAGCCTTCTGATTCTGGATCCTTCGATCTTTTATTCTGCAAGCTGCATCATCTGCGCACTAATCGCTCTCTCAATCGGCA
>PAWK01000065.1 GCA_002714195.1 Gammaproteobacteria bacterium
ATACGACTGCCCATACTGCAAAGAAAGAAAAAGGTGAATTGCGAAAGGTTAATTTCACACAAACCCAGCTTGCGTTCCGATTTGAAAATGACTTTTATTGAATACAGAGCGAGAATATACCTCATAGTGTGAGAGTGCTTGCCTTCGTTACAGAAAATTTCAATTATATTGAAATTTGCTTTCTTAGCTTGACTATCTGTTTGAAGATTTTGGGTGCGCCAAAGTAGAGCTCTAAGGCTTTCTCCAAATTGGGGTCTCCTGTTTCCGAACTAATTAACGCTCCTGACTCTTTTAAAACTAATACTGCCGCTCGCTCGCTATAACTTTGAGGAGCCTCGCAGCAACCGGCCCCAAGCCTATTTGCACAGACCATCAGCATATCAAATGTAGAGCAACCAGACATGCGAATTTGGGAGTTAGTTTGCGTGAGGAGGCTAGCAAGCTTCATCGAAGATTGAACGTTTTGTTGACCTAGACAAACACCCAACAGTGAACTTTCAAGTTTACCTTCAGGGTCAACGCGTAATTTAGTTTTATTCAACTGAGCACCACTCCCCTTGGAGGCGACAAATTCTTCGTTATATTCTGGCAAGACTAATATGGAATGCTTTATTTCGCCCTCAAGTTCAATAGCGACAGACACGCCATAACTAGGGTTTCCTTTAGAAAAGTTTAAGCTTCCAAATAACGGGTCTATGAGCCAACTAGGTTCTGTGTCTTGCCCAATAATGGGTTCACCGACTCTGCTTTTAATTGTATGCGAGGGATAAGCTTTTTGAAGAATATTAACTATAAGTTCATTAATTTCATAGTCCATACTAGAGGAGAATTTAAAGGGATCATTTGAAATTATCTTGAGCCGATCGAGTCGAGCGCTTGCTAGTATAGCTTTCTCCGAGCCCTCTCGGGCCGCGCGAAGTGCCATATTCATCATTGGCTGCATAGTCGTGGGTGTCTAGTTCTTTGTTGTCGTTATTTGATATAAAGATTGGCTGCGCTGACGCGAGATGTTACCAAAAAAAGTACTACTTCTTCAAAAGAGAATGATTCCTATTGGATTTGCTCCAATTTTGATCATAAAAGAGAATGATATTGTTATAATTAAGAATATTAATCGTTGGTAATGTTTTATGTCTGTCCTTCAAAATATCAGAGTAGTTTTAGTTAATACTGCGCATCCTGGAAATATTGGTGCTAGTGCCCGTGCGATGAAAAATATGGGTTTGAATCAGATAATATTAGTACAACCAAAAGACTTTCCGAGCGGAGTGGCAATTGGGCGAGCAGCTTCGGCAACAGATATCTTAGAATCAGCAGTCGTTGTTGACTCGCTCCAAGAAGCCGTTGCAGATTGTGGGCTAGTAATTTGCGCAAGTGCGAGGTCCCGTAAAATTCCATGGCCTATGCTCGATCCACAACAAACAGCTCAGAAAGTAGTTGAGGAGATGGATTACACTAAAATTGCGTTGGTTTTTGGTCGCGAAGATTCCGGCTTGAGTAACGAAGAGCTTCAATTAGGCCATTTCCATGTTCAGATCCCAGCGGAGGAAAAGTATAGTTCTTTGAATTTAGCGGCGGCGGTTCTCGTGATTTGCTATGAAATCCGTAAAGTAGCTAGTGAGAAAAATACTCATACACAAGGCCAAGATACCGAACTTTGGGATCAAGAATTTGCCACAGGTGATCAGGTAGAGCATTTTTATCGACATTTGGAGCAAGTAATGATTGATATTAAGTTTCACGACCCTAGCAATCCGCGGCAGTTAATGCAGAGGATTCGCAGACTCTTTGGTCGTATTCGGCTTGATGTGATGGAGCTAAATATCTTAAGGGGGATATTGACAAACATAGAGCAGAGTATGAAGAGAAAAAAGAACTAGGTTATATCAAACTGCTAACGTTTGACTCTCTTATTGGATCGGTATTTTGGAGTTCCTGAGGGTGGTATCAAATGTTTATTGCCATTTCCTATTAAATCTGCCCGGCCCAGCGATACGAGAGATTTGCGAAGAATAGGCCAGTTACTTTCATCATGATAGCGTAAGAAAGCTTTTTGTAATCTTCTATTCTCTAGATCTTTGTATACCTTAAGCTTTTCCCCTTTATATCGGACTTTCTCCAAAGGGTTTTTTTGTGAATAATACATTGCCGTCGCTAACGCCATGGGGGATGGGTAAAAGGTTTGTACCTGGTCGGGCTTAAATTTATGCTGTTTTAACCATAAGCTTAAATTTAACATATCTTCTTCATCACAACCTGGATGGGCGGCAATGAAATAGGGTATTAAATACTGTTCTTTGCCAGCTTCTTTTGAGTATTTATCAAATAACTTCTTAAATTCGTCGTATGATGAAATGCTAGGCTTCATCATCTTAGAAAGAGTTTTTTCTTCGCTGTGCTCTGGCGCTATTTTTAGATATCCACCCACGTGATGGGTAACTAGTTCTTTTATGTATTCATGGTCTTTGAGCGCGAGGTCGTAGCGTAAACCAGAAGCAATAGCTATACGCTTAACGCCCTTTATTTCTCTCGCTTTTCTATAGAGCTGGGTTGTCGGCGCATGGTCTGTATTTAGATGTTTGCAAATTGTTGGATAAACGCATGACAGCCGTCTACAGGATTTCTGGATTGACGGTGATGCACAATTTAATTTATACATATTTGCGGTTGGTCCGCCTAAGTCAGAAATTGTGCCGGTGAAACCTGGGACCTCATCCCGAATTTTTTCAATCTCATCAAGGATTGATTGTTCAGATCGACTCTGAATAATTCTTCCTTCGTGCTCGGTGATTGAACAGAATGTACAACCTCCAAAACAACCTCTCATTATATTAACGGATGTTTTTATCATGTCATAGGCAGGAATTCTTGCATTTTTATAGCTTGGATGGGGTCTTCTTTTGAATGGTAGATCAAAAACCCAGTCAAGTTCATCTGTTTCAAGTGGTATTGGTGGTGGGTTTACCCAAATTTCTTTTGTGCCATGCCTTTGCACCAGAACTTTCGCGTTAAAAGGGTTCGCTTCTTGATGAAGAACACGTGATGCATGGGCATATAAAACAGCATCACTTGTAACTTTATTAAAAGAGGGTAACCTAATATAACTTTTCTCTTGATTGAATTCTACTTTGCGTTGCAGTGGAAGCGGAATTATTCTTACGTTCCTCTCTTCGTCTGGTGCTATTAGAGTGGACTCAACTTGTTTTTCGTTGTTATGAAAATCATAGGGATTAGGGATCTTATCAATCTTTGAGGGCCAATCTATCCGGGTAGAGTCGATTTCAGTCCAGTCATCGGGAAGCGAATCTCTAATCAAAGCACTTCCTCTCAGATCCCAAAGATCTCTGGGTTTCTTACCGTTTGCTACCTGATAGGCTAGCTCTGCTAGAGCTCGTTCGGCGTTTCCAAATAGAAGAATATCCGCATTCGCATCGATTAAAATTGATCGTCTTACTTTATCGCTCCAGTAATCATACTGAGCAATGCGCCTCAAACTTGCTTCGATACCGCCTATAATAATGGGAGTTTCATAGTATGCCTCGCGGCATCNCTGACTATACACNATCACTGAGCGGTCNGGTCNNGCTCCNGGCTTTGCCTCTGGAGTATATGCGTCCTCACTGCGTAAACGTAAGTCTGNAGTGTAGCGATTTATGAGGGAGTCCATATTTCCGCCGGTTACACCAAAGAATAAATTAGGTTTTCCGAGANTCTTAAAAGCTTCGGCACTGTCCCAAGCTGGTTGAGAAATAATNCCGACACGAAAGCCTTGTGCCTCTAATAGCCTGCCGACGACGGCCATACCAAAGCTNGGGTGATCGACATAAGCATCTGCTGTNACGATAATGATGTCACAGCTATCCCAACCCAGTTCATCCATTTCGCTTTTAGACATTGGTAAAAAGGGAGCTGTGCCAAAACATTCAGCCCAGTATTTAGGGTAGGAGTACAATTTCCGAGGTGAGTGATCATACGGTTTAGCAGGAGAGCTTATTTTTGTTTTGTTCTTTTTCATCAATGCGCGCCGATCACTGCAAAAATTGTTCTAGAGGGATATTTTCGTCGTTTAGNGTAACTAAACCTTTCTCTAGTTTCGTTCGGAAAATCAATTCGTCGCCGATGGGGATAAGATAGTTTTGATTTATATAATGTTCAGCGAGTTCGGCAAACGGACTAATTGATACCGAATNNTGATCTAATNATACGTTAACTTCAACANTCAAAGNTTCAGTNGCANNCTCGANTNTNAAATTTTCTAAGTTAGATANGNCCGGCANTCCTTCCCATAGNGCNTTGATTTCNAANCTATGCTTCCCTTGATACAAGTTTGCTTCNATTACATTGATNATGNTAACTTNATTTTGAATNAAAATTAAGCCAGTTTCATTTCCAATNCGTGTTAATTCNGCCACTCTNAAAATAGGATCGATTCCAGACGTCGATTGGATGTTTGATAACATTTCATTGTAACTTNTTNTCAGCTCTTCGTTTACGCCGCGCATCTCGCTTTTCCATGAAACTGACTCTATTGGCAGNTCGCTTTCGATTTTCTCTACNTGTATAAACTGTGAGAAGTCTGTCAGTTCAACATTCTCGTTTGACGGATATGATCGCCACTCGAGATTAGTGTTATTAACATTAAACGCAAGGGGCTCTGACGTTACTATAGATGGTATTGTTGCTGATATCTTGCTGGCGGCGGAAAAATCGTCCAGTTGGGCTGTCTCCAGGCGCAGGTTCGGATTCGAAACGGTGAGATTTATGTTGCTTTGAATGTTTTGGATTAATATCCTGTTTGATTCAATTTCTGCTTGCGCTGAAAGATCTTGACTGATATCCAGGTAAAGGGCGAGACCGCTTATAGTTGTATGTAAATTTTCATCTATATTTTGGATGCTGATATCCGGGACGCTAGCGCTAATTTCGAGACTTTGATCAAACTTGATTATCATAGAGGCTACTAGATTATCCATTATAATCGCTGCGAATTTCGATTCTAACTTGTCGGAATTCACAGTCACATCAAGACTAACTAGACCAAATGCAAATTCTGATTGAGTTAGTAGAATAGGACCATGACTGATTATACCCTGTAGTAAAAGCGAATAAGGTTCGGTCCGGTGTTGAGCATCAGAAATTTCAATGCTTAGTTGGATTATGCTGCTGAACCAGCCAGTTTCTATCTGGTAATTAGTTATGGTGACTTGCCCTTCAGTCGAAGATCCAATTTGCTTGAATACTCCGTCAGCGATTGCATCTTGGATTAGAATTCCGGTTAATTTGGGCACAGCCAAGAATAAAATTGCGATGCAAACCAGCAATATACTAATAGCCCATTTTACTTTTTTTTGCATAAAGAACTCAGTTGAGATCGGATTTGAGTTGTTCGGATGAGCCGCTATTACAGCAAATTATAACGTTTTTACAAGTTGTGTAATTTTATCTATTAATAATCTGGAGACTTTTTTGCTCAACTTGGTGTTTATTATGCTCTATTGGGCTAATTTTAAATGTGCAACGCCGTGCTCCATCTAAAAGATGCTCAACCCTTTCAATATTGGCTTTTCCTTCAAACGCAGTTTGAAAACAAGAGAGTTCAGCCTCGCAAAAATGACTACATTGCTTTGCGGCAGAGTGAATGGGGCAGTGNTTTTCTGTTAGAAGCCAGCCATCTGGCAGTAAACGCACNTCAGCCATATAACCTTCGTCGCTTCTGAGTTCAGCAAGACGATTTATTCGACTATCCAGGTAGGGCTCCGTCTTANTGAGCTTTAATGCATAATCCTCTTGTATGGACTCATTCCACGAAGACACTAATTCTTTTAAGAATTTTCCGCCGCCAAGTTTTAATGCAGCAGTAATTAGCTCTAACGCAAGCTTGGTATGACCGTCTTTAAAGAGCTGGTGTCCGCTCTCAGCAAGTCTCCATAAATTAACAGGGCGACCTCTAGTCTGCTTCTTTGCCTCTGTCTGGGCCACNAGNCCTTTGGATTCCATGTCAGTGAGGTGCTGTCTAACGCCCATGGTTGTTTGTTCCATGAACTTGGCTAAGATTTTTATGGACTGAGGGCCACGTACTTTTAATCGATTAAGTATCTTTGCTTGACTGGCGGATAGCTTCATAACTGGAACCTTAGCTTTTGAAGGGTTATCGGCTAATAAAGTAAAGTATTTAGTTTATTAAATAAACAAATCCTTAAATAGTAAAGTAATATGTTTGTTAATTAGGGATTTTACTAAATTGATGGTTAAAGTTTGCTTCAGATTGCCTTTTGTTTGCATAGTATGATCGAGAAACCGTCCTAATCAAGGTTTCCCATCTAGCAAGCCGCGAAGTGAGTAGAATAAAATAACCTATTGCTGTAATTCTTCTAAACAAAACACAAGTCTTAAAAGATAACTATGTCCATGATCTTAAGCTATCCACTACTGATTACTTTTTGTGCGTATTTTGGGCTACTGTTTGTTCTAGGGCTAATAGCCTATAGACAAACCGAAAGTCTTGACGATTATATTTTAGGAGGCAGAAAACTAGGTCCTACATTAGTAGCGTTAAGCGTTGGTGCATCTGATATGAGTGGATGGTTGTTGTTAGGGCTGCCAGGTGCTGTCTACTTGTCTGGTTTAAGTGAAGTTTGGATAGGGGTCGGTCTTGTCTTTGGTGCCTACTTGAATTGGTGCTTTATTGCCCGTCCCATTCGTATTTACAGTGAAAGAGTTAGTAATGCTTTAACGTTGCCGGATTATTTTGAATTTAGATTTAAGGATCAGTCAAGATTAGTTCGTTCGGTATCAGCAGTCGTAATTTTACTATTCTTTACATTTTACGTAGCTTCAGGACTAGTAGGCGGAGCAATTCTTTTTGAGAACAGTTTTACAGTAAGTTATAACAGCGCGTTACTTGTTGGTTGTTTTATAATAGTTTTCTATACCTTCGTAGGCGGTTTTCTAGCGGTAGTATGGACAGACGCAGTCCAAGCTATACTAATTCTAGTTGCTATTATTATCGCGCCTTTCCTTGTGTTTAGTCTCATCGGCAACGGTGATGGGCTAGTTAATCATATGGAGAGCATAAAACCGGGGTCTACCAATTTATTCTCTGGCGTTTCAGTTATAGGTTTCTTTTCGTTAATAGGCTGGGGTCTAGGTTATTTTGGACAACCTCATATTCTTACGCGCTTTATGGCTGCGCAAAACCCTGATGAAATGACTATAGCTAGAAGAGCTGGAATGAGTTGGATGATTGTTGTTCTATTTGGTTCAGTTGCTAGCGGTTTGGCAGGAATTATTTTTTTTGCTGAGAAGCCATTAGATAATTCGGAAACGGTCTTTATAGCCTTAAATCAGGCCCTTTTTAATCCATGGATCGCAGGCGTAATAACCGCGGCGATTTTATCGGCGATAATGTCGACTATAGACTCCCAACTTCTTGTTTCCGCCAGCGTTATTAGCGAGGATTTTTATAGAGTATTCATTCGTCCTGAAGCATCNCAAGCTGAACTGATTTTGGTAAGCAGGATTGCAGTANTTTGTGTGGCATGTGTCGCCCTATTTATAGCAAGCGATCGAAATAATAGCGTTCTGAATTTGGTAAGTTATGCTTGGGCCGGTTTTGGTTCGGCTTTCGGTCCAGTGATTATCTTTTCTCTATTCGTAAGAGAAATGACTTCCCGATCAGCNGTCGTTAGTATGTTCGTCGGAGCTTTCGTGGTGATTGCTTGGTCAANGTTGGAGGGTGGATTATTTGACTTGTACGAAATCATACCAGGCTTCACTGCCGCATCATTTTCAATCGTATTATTCAACAAATTTGCCCCCGAAAAAAATGCAGAATTACTAAATGAATTCGATGTCATAAGGCAGGAGATTGATACTACTTGAAACTCTCTATATTGAGTTTCATCTCAATATGAGGAATACCGTCCTCTAGATAAGAATCTGAGTTAATTTCGAACCCTAGATCTGTATAGAAGTTTTTGAGTCGCTCTTGGGCTGATATGAATATATTTTCCTCTCTCCAGTGTTTCCTGCACTCATTAATTGACTTATGCATTAATGCTTTGCCAGCTCCAGAGTTTCTTACGATACTTTTTGTAATGACGCGACTAATTGAAGTTCCTGGATATTTTAAGCCTGGCTTGATCATTCGAGAATAAGCAACAAGCTCGTTATGCAGATATCCACAAAGGTGCACTGAATCGAAGTCGAGATCATCTAAATCTTGATAGGGACAATTCTGCTCAACCACGAATACCTCTGCTCGTAATTGCAGAATTTGATAAAGTTCTTCTTTTGAAAGTTGCTTAAATGTCTTTGATATAAAATCGATAGAGTTCATTTGAATGCTAGTTATGGTTTAGACAGAATTATTTATCCATTATAGTTATTCATTGACGGTCGTAAATATCATTGGAATACTTGCGGTCACATGTCCCCGTAGCTCAGCTGGATAGAGCAATCGCCTCCTAAGCGATAGGTCGGCCGTTCGAATCGGCCCGGGGACACCATAAAATTATCGATACGGTATCATTTATCAATTGACTGAGAAGGGTAGCATAAGGGTTCCGACTTCAAGGCACACTCTTCTTCTTTTGGGTGTGAGAGTGAGAAAGTACTTTGCTCATTTGTTATGTCGAGAATCGATAGTAAAGCCGAATTTTCGGTTTCATTCGAACTATTACTGTAGGCAAGCACTTTAGAGAGAGTTTCTTTTTCCCTATAACGCTGCACTACCTCACTATGTTCTTTAATTAAATTTTTACTAGTTAGCAAGGATAATCGCCTTTTTGCGCTACCCCTATAGTGCATTCGAGCAATAATCTCTTGGCCCGTGTAACATCCTTTCGAGAAATCAATTACTCCTGAAAGATCATAGTTGAGAACCTGAGGAGTATACTCTTCGCTCAATTGCGGATTGATATGAATTAAGCCTTGCAAGATATCTTTTCTGTTCCAATCCTCTAACGTATTGGGNTCTTGATTTNCTGCNCAGTCCTGAAGCTGNATCTCGTCGCGCATCCAAANCTCAAAGCGTCGGTCGGCATTGTCTAAGCTAATAATAATTGCCTCCNCATTGATATGACAATCAAGAGAGTCCTTNGGTAGTTGCCCGATGATTCTCGTGAGAAACTCCTCGTCCTCACGCGCCATTGCGCCCAAGACTTTGCTAAACCGTGTCTCGATAGACAACTCAACCTGAGAGAATATAGCGTACTTCGATAGCGTGTCTTTTATAATCTCAGCCNTCCCCTTCTGGGTCCTCAGAACGCAATCTTCACCGTCTAAAACGAGCAAAAAATCTGCAATTACTCTACCTTTTAAACTACAAATAGCGCCAGCTAACGCNTTGTTTNTGTTNAATTTTTCAATATCACAAGTAACTTGGCCTTGAAGAAAGGCTAAAGCATCGGATCCTGTTACTGTGACAAATTCATAATTTCTAAGCTCAATCATAGTCACCATGTCATCAAATTTCTGTTTGCTANCGTAGTATACCTTATAAAATTCTAGTTCATGTTAGAGTAGTGAATAAAAAGACTGCTAATCNCTGNAGTAATTCATGTTGGAAAGTTATTAAAAAGGGGTCTATGAAAAATTTAAACAAGCAAAGGATGTTTTGGCAAAGTCGTAGAGGAATGTTGGAGCTTGATTTGCTTCTGGTTCCTTTCGTCCAAGAAGTGTTTGACGATCTTACTACTGATGATCAGGTTTTGTATCAAGATCTTCTCGATCATGAGGATCAGGATATCTATGCTATTCTTATGGGGTCCAGTCACTCTGAATATGAGAAATATTCTGCTATCACGTCAAAAATTCTCGGCCACAGCAAAGCTCAACACTTGAATACCGTTTTAAATACGAAAAAATGAAGGGGGTATCAGTAGCGTATCTTTGACTTCTTCGTGAGTCTTTGGGTAATCGATAATGTAATGGAGTCCGCGGCTCTCGTTTCTTTTTAATGCAGAGGTAATTATTAGTTCAGCGACTAAAGCGATATTCCTTAGTTCCAAGTTGTCGTTTGTGACTCTGTTCTTTCTGTAGTAATCGCGAATTTCTTCACGAAGCGCCTTTATTCTTCGGTCTGCCATTTTAAGACGTTTACTGCTTCGAACAATTCCTACAAAGTTCCACATTAAGCGACGAATTTCATCCCAATTGTGTGAGACAAGAACCTCATCATCAGAGTCAGTAACTTCACTTTCATCCCATGCTGGAAGTGAATCTGAAAAGCCCACACTACTTAGTCTTTCCGTAATACTATTTGCAGCACCAAAAGCGACGACAAAACATTCAAGTAACGAGTTGCTAGCCATTCGATTTGCACCATGCAATCCGCTACAACTGGTTTCTCCGATTGCATATAAATTATCAATATCTGTTTCCCCTCTCTCGTTAATTACCACTCCACCGCAGGTGTAGTGAGCTGCCGGAACGACTGGGATTCGGTCTTTTGTGATATCGATTCCAAATTTTAGGCAGCGTTCGTAAATGTTGGGGAAATGGCTAATTACAAAGCTTGGTTCTCTGTGAGTAATGTTCAAGTAAACGCAATCGCAGCCCAGGCGCTTCATTTCGTGATCTATGGCTCTCGCTACGACGTCTCTCGGCGCAAGTTCACCTCGCTTGTCGAACTTTGACATGAATCGTGTGCCATCAGATAGTTCCAATATAGCACCTTCTCCTCGAAGGGCTTCTGAAATCAAAAACGATTTTGCATGAGGATGATAAAGGCATGTTGGGTGGAACTGGTTGAATTCCATATTTGCGATTCTGCAACCTGCTCGCCAGGCCATCGCGATACCATCGCCACTCGCCCCGTCTGGATTAGATGTATAAAGGTAGGTTTTGCTGGCACCGCCGGTTGCTAAAGCGACGAACTTAGCCGCGATAACTTCAACATTACANGTTCTCTGATTGAATACATATATTCCTNAGCATTTNCTCTTCCCATTACTTAATTGCAGCGTAATTAANTCNACAGCCATACACTCCTCAANCAATTCAATATTTGGGTGGCTAATAGCTTGTNTGCGGAGTGTTTCAAAAACTGCTTTTCCGGTTGCGTCAGTTGCATGGATTATTCGTCGATGACTGTGGCCTCCTTCCTGCGTCAAATGGAGTGAGCCGAGTTCCTCCNGGCTTATGGATTCACTATTATTGTTTTCTTTTTTNGATGTCTTGGTTGTGAATGGAACTCCTTGTTCGACCAACCACCTAACGACACTACTACCTCTTGAAACTATATATTCGACTACCTGAGGATTACACAGGCCCACGCCGGCGTTTAGAGTGTCATTGATGTGTGACTCAATACTATCTGTTTCATCGAGAACGGCTGCGATACCACCCTGTGCGTAAAACGTTGCCCCCTCGCGGAGATCACTCTTACTGAGCACGGTGACTTTGCAGGTATCGGCAGCTCTGAGGGCGAGAGTTAATCCTGCAGCACCGCTNCCNACAATTAAAATGTCGGTTTTCTTAGTTTGGGNCATAATTAGTTTANACTGATTACATTAACATATTGAAAAATATGTAATTATTCTACAACGTGANTGCCGTATTATTCCAGTGGTGATTATTCCATGCAGAGTGCATTTTNCACAAAAGGGCTATCAATACTCAAAGACTAATGCTAATAATTTGCTGTTGATTGCTATAAAAGAAGGTAAAGATCAAAATACTCTATTTTTGTCAGTTTCTAGAACTTTTGTGTCAGATCGTTGTCTACAAGATTGTGACTCTGCGGATTGCTCTATTCCGGCAAATATTAGGATAGTAGTTACGGAGAGATAGGCAAATGCCAACGGATACCGATCAGCAGTTGGTTGAAAGGGTATTAGATGGGAACAAGAATGCTTTTGACTTCCTTGTTCTGCGATACCAAAATCGAGTTGCTGCTATGGTCGCGAGAATCATTCGTGATCCGAAAGAGGCTGAAGACGTATGCCAAGAGGCTTTCATAAAAGCGTATAAAGCCCTTCCTCTGTTTAGNGGGGACAGTGCNTTNTATACTTGGCTTTACAGAATCGCTATTAATACTGCCAAGAATCATATTGTTTCACGTGGTCGAAGACCTCCGGCGAGCGATATAGAAATAAACCATGCAGAAGGCGGTGAGGTTGGTTTTGCGCTCAGTGAGATTGAAACTCCAGAGAGTTCGCTAGAAGTAGAAAATTTAAAAAAAGTAATAGAGGGTGCGATAGAGGCACTCCCAGCTGATTTAAGAACTGCTTTTACGTTACGCGAATTTTCTGGACTNAGTTATGAGGACATAACTGAGATAATGAATTGTCCAGTCGGGACCGTTCGATCAAGGATTTTTAGAGCAAGAGAGTCAATTGATAAGGCTATAAAAGAATTAATATAAGACAAGNGAAACGGGGAAAACAATTAGCCCGTTCCGGAATATTCAAGTCAGGAGTGGTTGTTATGTCGGAGTTTGATCAAGAGTCATTGTCAGCACTTTTGGACGATGAGGCAGATGAGCTAGAGTTGCCTCGTTTGTTAAAATCCCATGAAGAGTATCCCGAAATTGCTGAAAAATGGCGGAGGTTTAGCTTTGTCCAATCAATCATTCACAAAGAAATAAGGCTGGTAAAACAGGGTTTTGTAGAAGGTGTTCGTGAAGGCATTGATAAGGAAGAAAAAATTTCCCGACCCATAAAACCAATATTTGGCGCTAGTTTGATAAAAGCAGCAATTGCTGCAACAGTTGCAACTGTTTGTGTGTTAAGTGGTAAAGTGATTTTTGAGGATACCAGCGTTATTTTTGAGATAGCGGATCAAGTTCCACAGACTTATGAAATACCGGCGGCGTTGTCTTCTTCTGATGAGGCAGGAGATATTGCAGAGGCTGATCTTAAGGCTCAGGAATTACTTAAGGAGTACATAAGCCGTATTCAAATCGATGCAGAAGAACCACCACTTATTCAACATCTTCAAGAATCTCCACTATATCGATTAGTGAATGAATTGCAGTCTCGAGACAATTAACGTCTCTTTTAGAAACCTTTTAATAATAAACCATTTCTCACTCGCCCGTTCGTTTCGTTACAGAGCGCACTTCTTGGTGGAGGCGCAATATGATAGGATTCGTGTTGAAACGCCATTCATCTGAGTAACTTGTCTTTATATGGAATCAAATCATGAGATCGCTTTTCGCAAGTAAAACGTCTTTCGCAAAAACATATCTTACTGTAGGGCTTCAATTTTTGTGCTTCGAGGTTGTTTACAGTGCCGATTTACCCAGTTTTGCTGATCTTGTGGAAAGGAATGGGCCTACGATAGTCGAAATATCGACGTCTCGTCAGGTGGANCCCAGATCACCTATAAATGATCAAGAATTAAATGACTTNCTGCGCAGACTCAATCCTGGGCAAGAGCCGGACTTGGATCTGGAAAATTTGCCAGAGATGAGGCAAAGAGGGGCGGTTGGGTCAGGGTTTATTATTTCAAATGATGGATACGTGATTACCAACAACCACGTTGTCGAGGATGCAGATGAAATTCAAGTTCATCTAAACGACCGAAGAGTCTTTGATGCCGAGGTCATTGGGCTTGATGAGCCTTCAGATATAGCGCTTCTTAAAATACCGGCGAGCGACTTACCATATGTTGGTTTTGGTGATTCCGATGATGTTAGGGTGGGAGACTGGGTTTTAGCCATTGGATCTCCTTTTGGGCTTGAATTTTCGGCAGCTGCTGGAATAGTCAGTGCGCAAGGCCGTTCAGTTCCAGGCAGATCTTCGTATAATTATATGTCTTTTATCCAGACTGACGTTGCGATCAATCAGGGCAATTCAGGTGGACCTTTGTTCAATCTTGATGGAGACGTTGTGGGCATCAATTCTCAGATTATTAGTAGTACCGGTGGCTCAAATGGTATTTCCTTCTCTATCCCAAGTAACGTCGCTGAAAATGTGATAGCTCAATTACGGGAAACTGGACGAGTAGAGCGAGGATTATTAGGAGTGAGAATGCGTGAAGTAGACTATGCGCTTGCAGAAATTTTCGACATGGAAAGACCACGAGGTGCTTTTGTTGACGAGGTGCAGCCCAACTCACCTGCATCGAAAGCAGATATTCGAAATGAGGACATCGTCTTGAGATTTAACGATCATGAAATAGAGTTTTACACTGACTTACCATTCTATGTCGGTCAATATAAGCCTGGCACGCGAGCTGAGGTTGTCTTGTTTAGGAATGGAGAGATTTTGACGCAAATGGTGGAGCTTGGCAGTTCGCCTACGAATGTCATTGCGTCTGTTAATACACAACCAAGTCAAAATCGAGAGAATCCCTTAGGTTTTCAAGTAGCCGAGCTGAGTGATGAAACAAAACAGGTTGCGGGTATTTCTGGGGTACGAATTACGGAAATTGACGATGGCCCTGGTCGGGCAGCTGGACTCTTAGAGGGCGACGTGATCGTTGCCCTTAACCGCCAAAGCGTTGTCTCCTCTGAAAATTTTGAGGAGATTGCATCAAAATTGCCGGTGTCTGGCTTCGTCCCTATTCGAATACTCAGAGAGGGGCAAGGGACTACGATGGCATTGGAACTCTCTCCGTAAGCAACTTGAGAGCTTCTATCATTTTAATTCACGCAAGCCGAGTTGCGCTGTGTCCGACTTAAGCCACATAAGAAACTTTTCGATTATCGCCCATATAGATCATGGCAAATCTACCCTTGCAGATAGATTCATCCAACTCTGCGGAGGTTTGAGTGATCGGGAAATGGAAGCACAAATATTAGATAGCCTTGATATTGAGAGAGAGCGGGGAATCACAATTAAGGCTCAAAGTGTAACATTACACTACCAAACTTCGACTGGTGAGAAATATCAGTTGAACTTTATCGATACGCCTGGGCATGTGGATTTTACTTATGAAGTTTCCAGATCATTAGCTGCATGTGAGGGTGCGTTGCTTGTAGTGGACGCAGGCCAAGGTGTCGAGGCACAGTCGGTAGCGACCTGCTACACAGCTATTGATCAAGGTTTAGAAGTTATTCCCGTGTTGAACAAGATGGATTTACCTCAGGCTGAGCCGGAAAGGGTAAGAATGGAAATCGAGGAAATTATTGGGTTAGATGCAGCTGATGCTGTATGTGCGTCTGCTAAAACAGGTCTAGGCGTTGAGCAAATTATCGAGGATATCATTGCTAAGGTTCCTCCCCCAGAGGGTAATCTTGACGGTGAGCTCAAAGCATTAATTATTGATTCATGGTTTGACAATTACTTAGGGGTGGTTTCGCTGGTACGGGTATACGAAGGAACCTTGAAAAAAGGCGATAAAATTACGGCAAAATCGATAGGCAAGGGGCATGTGGTTGATAGTGTTGGCGTGTTTACGCCAAAGAGAAGTGACTTAGGGGAGCTGGCAGCGGGAGAGGTTGGATACGTCGTCGCTGGTATAAAGGATATCCATGGAGCACCTGTTGGCGATACTATTGTTTTAGCAAACAATTCCGAAGCAAAAGCACTTTCTGGTTTTAGAAAAATTCAGCCTCAAGTATACGCAGGGTTATTTCCTGTNTCGTCAGATGATTTTGAAAATTTTCGCGATGCTCTCTCTAAGCTTACTCTCAACGATGCGTCGTTATATTATGAACCAGAGAATTCAGATGCTCTCGGGTTTGGGTTTCGATGTGGGTTCCTTGGAATGTTGCATATGGAAATTATCCAAGAGAGACTTGAAAGAGAGTATAACTTATCGCTAATAACGACTGCTCCGACTGTAGTATATGAGGTTGTAGTTAATGATGGTGAGCTAATTAAAGTAGATAGTCCGTCACGCTTACCCGCAGTAAATAATATTCTGGAAATGCGAGAACCTATAGTTTTAGCGAATATACTTGTACCGCATGAACATTTGGGAAGTGTGATTACCTTGTGTGTTGAAAAAAGAGGTCTGCAAAAAGATATGCAGTTCATAGGAAAACAAGTTTCTTTGAGTTATGAGATACCTATGAATGAGGTAGTATTAGACTTTTTTGACAGGCTTAAATCAGTTAGTAGAGGATATGCTTCTTTGGATTATAATTTTGTCCGTTTTGAAAAATCCAACCTCGTGAGGTTAGATATTCTCATCAACGGGGATAAAGTTGACGCGCTTGCTTTAATTGTTCATCGTGACCATGCGATGTCAAAAGGAAGGTTATTGACTGAAAAAATGAAAGAACTGATTCCTCGTCAGCTTTATGATGTTGCAATTCAGGCAGCAATTGGAGGTCAGATAATCTCGAGACAGACCGTAAAAGCTTTGCGAAAAAATGTAACAGCAAAATGTTATGGCGGCGATATAACACGAAAGAAGAAGTTACTAGAGAAACAAAAAGCGGGTAAAAAACGCATGAAGAAAGTAGGAAATGTTGAGGTCCCTCAGGAAGCATTTTTGGCGGTTTTAAAGGTTGATTCATAGAAGCATGGATATCGATTTCTCTCTAGTGCTTGTCATCCTTGTATCCATTAGTGGCGGTCTTTGGTTGCTAGATGTTCTGTTAATAAAGCGTTCTCGACTAGAGGCCATTCAGAACTACACGCTTACTCAAGCTCGAGGTAAAAAGAATAGCGAAATAGAAAGTACTGTGGCTGAACTCTCAAAAGAACCGCTAGTTATCGAATATGCTAAATCATTTTTCCCGGTTTTATTTCTTGTATTAGTTTTGCGATCTTTTCTAATTGAACCATTTCAAATACCTACCGGTTCAATGATTCCAACATTAAATGTTGGGGATTTTATCTTAGTAAATAAGTATGCATATGGCGTTCGGCTGCCGGTAGTAGGAACAAAGATAGTTAGTGTTGATGATCCTAAGAGGGGAGAGGTGATGGTGTTTATTCCTCCGCATGAGAATAAATACTATATTAAACGGGTTATTGGCTTACCAGGTGATACGGTCCGTTACGAAAACAAATCCCTCTTTATTAATGGAGAGCCAATAGAAAAGGAGTTTGTAGAAAACATTACTGTGAATACCAGTATTGGTGACCTTGCAGGTACATTGTCTAGTGAAAACTTAGGTTCTGTTATTCATCCTACCCAACACATAGACGCAGCAGGTGGACGTCGACTCAGGACTACCTGGGTTGTCCCTAACGGACATTACTTTATGATGGGCGATAACAGAGACAATAGTGCGGATAGTCGTGAGTGGGGGCCTGTCTCGGAAGAAAATATTGTTGGTAAGGCAATTGCTGTTTGGATGCATAAAGAGCCCGGTTTGAATCTGCCGACATTTTTCGAAAATCGTCTAATTAGATAAACAATTCAACCCTTAGACCGTGCCAAAAAAATAAATGACGATAGAAATAGATAAGCTTGAAAATGTCTTAAACTATCATTTCTGTGATAAGAATTTAGTGGAGACTGCTCTAACCCACAGAAGCTTCGGAAAGGTAAATAACGAACGCCTAGAATTTTTGGGAGACTCGATTTTAGGATATTTGGTTGCTGATAAGCTGATAGAGCGTTTTGTTACTGCTCCTGAGGGTAGTCTTAGCATCATGCGCTCATCATTAGTAAATCAAATTACGTTAGCTTCAATTGCCCGAGAATTGGATTTGGGTAAATGCTTACGGCTAGGTGCCGGGGAGAGAAAAACGGGTGGTGATCGAGATTCGATCCTTGCAGATGCTCTTGAAGCACTGATCGCGGCAATTTATCTCGATTCAGATCTACAAAACTGTAAGAAAGTCGTTGAATCACTCTTTCAATCGAGATTAGAGGAAGGTCTTAAGATTGATCAGCCGAAAGATGCAAAAACACAACTTCAAGAATTTTCTCAAGCCACTAGTTGTGCGCTTCCTATATATAATGTCGTTAAGGTGGAGGGAGAGGCGCATAAACAGGTTTTTTATGTTCAGTGCAGCGTTGACGGCTTTCCTGATACAGAAGCATGCGCTGGAACCAGTAAAAGATTAGCAGAGCAGGCTGCCGCAAAGAAAATGCTTCAAAAAATAGAAGGCAATCATTGAAAACAGCTGAACATTCGATTAGAACTTATTGTGGTTACATTGCCATTATCGGTAGACCTAACGTTGGCAAATCTACTCTGCTTAATCACCTGCTAAAACAGAAAATTAGTATTACTTCACGCAAGCCTCAGACAACGCGCCATCGTATTCTAGGAATTACCAGTGAGGATCAACATCAGTGTATTTTTGTCGATACGCCTGGGTTTAATATGGGAGAGAGTAAGACGTTAAACCGAATTATGAACGAAACGGTTTTAAACGTGATTAGCGATGTTGATGTAGTTTTATTTGTTGTCGAAAAACTTAATTTTAATAGTGGTGATGCTCAAGTCCTTGATTTGCTCAAGCGAGTTAAGGTTCCTGTAATATTAGCAATCAATAAAATTGATCTGATAAAAGTGAAGAGTGAATTCTTGCCTCACATTAAAAAGCTTTCCAAACTGTTTCAATTTAAGGAAATCGTGCCAATCTCTGCGTCAACGGGATATAACCTCGAAACATTATCAAGGCTATCGTCAAATTTGATTCCTGAGAGTCCATTTTTGTTTCCCTCTGATCAAATTACTGACAGAAGTTTGAGGTTTTTGGCGGCGGAACTAATCCGTGAAAAAATAACACGACAATTGGGTGATGAAGTTCCCTATGGTGCCACTGTTGAAATAGAGAATTTTAACAATGACGAAAAACTATTAACCATCGATGGTCTAATATTGGTCGATAAGCCTGGGCAAAAAAAGATAATTGTTGGCAAGGGAGGTGATCGATTAAAAAAAATCGGTTCTGTTGCTCGAGAGGACATGGAGAAACTCTTCGATAAAAAAATTATGTTGAAACTTTGGGTTAAAGTTAAAGGAGGTTGGGCAGATGATCAAAGAGCGTTGCAGAGCTTAGGGTATTTTGATTAAGTCTATAAGTTATGGAGAATAAAATTCAGTTACAGCCAGCTTATGTGCTTTTTAGTCGGCCATTTCAAAATACGAGCTTAATGCTGGATTTTTTCACTATTGATTACGGAAGAATACGAGCCATTGCCAGGGGAGCTAGGCGTCACTCTTCAAAGTATAGATCGTTCCTTCAGCCTTTTCACCCACTATTGATAGGTTATACCGGAAGAGGCGAGGTTAAAACTTTAGGGCATGTCGAGTCGAGTGTTGCAGCCATTACATTAAAAGGAGAGAGGTTATTTAGTGCAATCTATCTTAATGAGATTTTATGCCGGTTATTACATAACTATGTGGAGCACAAATCACTCTACAAAAACTATCAAGAAGCTCTGATAGCGTTGCAGGGGTCAGGCAATCTAGAGGTTACACTACGAATTTTTGAGTTAACTTTGCTATCGGAGCTCGGCTATGCGATCAATTTTAACGAAGTTCATCTAACAAACGAGCCAATNATAAAAGGGAAATTATACAAATTCTCCCCNTATATTGGATTTGAGTTAGCTAGCCCTATAGATGATGAGGAAAACCCACAGAATTATTTTGAGGGAGAGGTCTTGATTGCGATTAAAGAGCTAAAACTGGAGGAAGGTAAAGTATCAAAATCGGCGAAACGTCTTCTAAGAATCGCATTGANTTCTCTGTTAGGGGATAAGCCGTTAAATAGTCGAAATCTTTTTGCGCCGNTGTAAGAANGNCAAGGAGTTTGAAATTCACGTTTGCTTTATACAAAGGAGCGNTGAGTGTAGAATAGATTCAAAATATTAAACGTTTAGTACTTGTCTTCAAAATGTCTTATCCAACAATTGAAAGCATTATAGGTAGNACGCCTCTTGTCAGATTACAACGTNTGCCGGGGGAAACAACCAATACGATTCTAGTCAAACTGGAAGGTAACAATCCGGCTGGATCTGTGAAAGATAGGCCAGCTTTGAGTATGATTCAGCAAGCCGAATTGCGCGGAGATATAATTCCTGGCGACAGTCTGATAGAAGCTACTAGCGGTAACACCGGAATAGCTCTTGCGATGGTCTCNGCAATTAAGGGATACAAAATGACCTTAATTATGCCAGATAATCTAAGTGATGAGAGAAAGGCTGCGATGTTAGCTTATGGCGCGGAATTGATTTTGGTTACTGAAAATGAGGGGATGGAGGGTGCNAGAGACCTCGCTATGAAACTGCAAAGANANGGCCGAGGAAAAGTCCTTGATCAATTTGCAAACCAGGACAACCCTGACGCACACTACACTAGAACTGGGCCCGAAATCTGGAAAGGGACAAATGGTGAGGTAAGCCACTTTATNAGCTCTATGGGNACGACGGGCACAATTATGGGNGTTTCTCGTTACTTGAAGGAGCAAAATGCAGATATACAGATCTTGGGACTTCAACCGACTGATGGCTCTAAAATNCCTGGAATTAGACGNTGGCCAGATGAATATCTACCAAAGATCTTTGACAAAACTCGTGTTGATAAGGTGATTGACGTAGATCAAACGGATGCAGANNCTACCATGCGGTCCCTGGCTGTCGAGGAAGGAATTTTTTGNGGGGTATCCTCCGGCGGTTCAGTGTTTGCGGCTNTAGAACTTTCAGCTCGAGTTGAGAACGCAACTATCGTCGCGATAATTTGCGATCGAGGTGATCGTTACCTCTCTACTGGAGTTTTTTCATCAAATTAATGCCGCTGACGCATCACGCTAGGAAAGGTAATTGGCTAAACGTAACAATCGTTTCAGATCTCACAAGAGAGACTTAGTTGAAATTACAATAGAAGGAATGAGCCACGAAGGGCGCGGTATCGCCCATGTGAAAGGCAAGGTTGCCTTCGTTGAGGGAGCTTTACCAGGAGAAGTTGTAACTGCAGCCTATCAAACTAATCGGAGTCAATTCTCGGAATTAAAAGCTGTCGAAGTAATTGAACCGTCACCTGATCGCGTCGAGCCTCCATGCATGTATGCATCTTCTTGCGGCGGTTGTAGCTTGCAACACTTNAGCAGTGAATCCCAATTANTNTTTAAGGAAANTGTTTTACTTGAGCAACTTGAGCACGTGGCTGGTGTGCAAGCCGNGAAGTTCACTCTATTGCCCAAGCTTCAGGCAAAAGTGTTAGGTTATCGGCGAAAAGCACGCCTTGCAGCACGAAACGTCGAAAAAAAAGGCGGAGTGTTAGTTGGTTTCAGGGAAAAAAACAGTGGTTTCATCATGGATATGGAGAGCTGNAAAGTCCTCGATGATGGGGTGAGCTCACTGATCCGCCCCTTGCGCGAGATGCTTACATCACTTGATGCGTCATCGGGCATACCTCAAATAGAGGTTGCTGTTGGTGATCCGGGTCCGGAGACGTCAGACAATAAGAATATTGCTTTGGTGTTTAGACATCTTCATGACCTGAGTGAGAAGGATNTNGGGTTGATGATGGATTTCGGCATAGCCTACAAAATCCAAATCTACTTGCAGCCCGGCGGAGTTGATTCTGTGAGTAAGATATTTCCCCCGGGCGAAAGACCTCGTTTGCATTATTCATTGTTAGATTACCCATTAACAATTGGATTTCATCCTATGGACTTTACTCAGATTAATCATGAAATGAATTTAATGATCGTCGATAGGGTAATTCGATTGTTGGACTTAAAAAAGAGTGACTCTGTNCTCGATTTGTTTTGCGGACTTGGGAACTTTACTTTACCGATNGCTAAAAAGGCAAAATCTGTTACCGGAGTTGAGGCAAGTGAAGAGATGATCGGGCGAGCGAGAGAAAATGCGACCAACAATAATCTTTCCAATGTTGAGTTTTTTTCAGAGGACTTGTACAAGCCTTCTGCAAAAAATCAGTGGATGACTCTTCATTTCACAAAAATTATGTTAGATCCACCTCGAACGGGCGCAAGTGAAATAATGTCGTCTATATCAAAACTAAAACCAAAAAAAATCGTTTATGTCTCTTGTAATCCAGCCACTCTTGCGCGAGATACCAAAATTTTGAATGCTAATGATTACAAATTGAGATCTGCTGGTGTNATGGATATGTTNCCGCACACAAGTCATATCGAATCGATCGCAGAATTTGTNCCTAAATAATAGGAGTTTCAGTGAATAAAGAAACTAATAAAGAAACATACGAAGAGAAAAGCGCGATTGAGAAGTTGCAAGTAGTAATGGCGATGCTTCGAGATAAGAAATATGGTTGTCCCTGGGATTTAGAGCAGACTTTAAGCTCACTGATACCGCACACCATCGAAGAAGTTTATGAAGTTGTGGATGCAATAGAGAACAATAATTTGGAAGAAATGGTAGACGAATTAGGAGACTTACTTTTTCAAGTAGCTTTTTACGCGCAGATAGCAAGTGAAGAGAAATTATTTAACTTTGAGGATGTGGCAAACGCAATTGTAAAAAAGTTGCTCCGGCGTCATCCTCATGTTTTTCCTACGGGTGACGTTGCGAGCTTTGGGCAGCAATCAAAGATTTCATCTGACCAGGTTAGCATCAATTGGGACTTAATAAAACTTGCTGAAAAAGAACTAAAGGTGGGGAAACCGTATGATGAGTCTTTGAAAGGAACGTTTGATGGTTTGCCAAGGTCGTTACCAGCTCTTCAGAGAAGTACGAAACTTCAAGAACAGGCTGCTAAAGTTGGGTTTGACTGGCCAGAGATCTCTGGTGTAATTTCAAAGTTAAAAGAGGAGGTCGTCGAGTTAGAGCAAGCTGTCAATGAAGAAGACAGAGCGAAAATAGAAGCAGAGTTGGGTGATGTGTTTTTCACANCGATAAATTTGTCTAGGCATGCAGAAGTTGATGCGGAAAAGGCCTTGCGTGGAGCTAACACTCGNTTTGAGAAAAGNTTTTCTTGGNTCGAGAGCGAACTTGTAAGGAAAGGGAGGCTGATTGAAGGCGAGACTCTTCAGGAGTTAAATCAGCTATGGGATAAAGCAAAGCAAAATGGATTGTAGTCCTACTAATAATAGAGTAAGCAGGAGATAAAAATGAGAATAATTTTGTTGGGTGCGCCAGGGGCAGGTAAAGGGACTCAAGCACAGTTCATTTGTGAAAAGTATGGTATTCCCCAAATTTCCACTGGTGATATGTTGCGAGCGGCGGTCAAAGCAGAATCCCACTTAGGTAGGCAAGTTAAAGAAGTGATGGCGTCAGGAGGGTTGGTAACAGACGAGATAATTATAGCATTGGTCAAAGACCGCATTAAGGAGGATGACTGCACTCCGGGGTTTTTATTTGATGGATTTCCAAGAACTATTCCCCAAGCTTCAGCGTTGGTTGAAAGTGAAATTCAAATAGATGTTGTTTTAGAAATTGATGTTCAAGACGACGAAATTGTTAAGAGGTTAAGTGGGCGAAGAGTACATCTGGATTCAGGTCGCGTGTATCATATNGTTTATAATCCGCCAAAAATAGAGGGGTTAGATGATNTTAGTGGTAGTGAGCTAATTCAAAGAGAAGATGATAAAGAAGAAACTGTACGAAATCGCTTGAGAGTATATCATCAACAAACTGAGCCGCTTGTTGAGTACTACACGAACTTATCAAAATCAAATAACAATATTAGAGTAATAAAAGTAAACGGCTTGGCTAAAGTCGATTCGATAAAAGAAGAAATTTTTGAAACTCTTTAAANATTAATAATCGAATTAACTTCAACTNTTGATTAGTNTTTNTATGCTTATAATCTAAAGTNTGNGTAACNTAAATTAATTGTAATACCCAAAGTATAAACAATAAAAACCACATNAGTGAATTAAGCGTTTCAAACTACTTGTTTTTGAAAAAATATTTTTCAAAAATTCAATACTTTTTCTTAAAGTTTTCCAACTAACTAGCGAAATACCTTATTGATACCGTTTNCAAGTGGTAATNCTGTCTGTTCAAAAAGAAGATAAATTTTTTATTGTAGAAAGACAGTCAAGGTTAATAGTGAGTGGTTAAAAAAAAATCTAAAAGANAAGGTTCTTTAAAATTATTGAGTAGNACCGAGTTAAGAAAAGCNGAAATGCTTGTCGAAAAGCTNCAGGCGGAAGCAGACGTNTTAAAGATANAATTAAAAAAGAATCACGAGNGAGANAAGAAAAAGCNAAAGCTTTCTAAAGCGGTAAAAAAAGAGAGTGGTAGCGAATTTGAAAAAGCACGTGGAACTAAAAAGCAAGTTGCGTTGAAGGTTGCAACTTTAAGCGCAAAAATCAGAACAGCAAAAGCTAAGACGAGGGCAATTAAGTACGCCCTNCAGACAAAAGCGAGAAGAGTGGCGGAAGCTAAGAAAGCTGAGTTNGAGTTAGATAAGGCANTAGCCGCTTTTGTTGCTAAATGGAAAAGGAAGCGCGAGAGAGCTGATGCAGAAAAGGCTGCAAAGCGTGCTCGGAGAGCTGCCCAAAAGGCACGGATAGNTGCAAAAAAGGTAGCTCAAAAGGAGAAGGATGTCGCAAAGAAGGCTGCTGCTAAAGCGAAACTAGCAGCCAGAAAGGCGGCAAAACGGAAAACATCAACTCGAAAAAAGACGGGGAAAACTATGGCTAAGAAAAAAGTAGCAAAAAAGAAGAAGGCNCCNGCTAAAANGAAGGTGGCTAAGAAAAAGGTAGCGGTTAAGCGCAAANCNGCTAAAAAGCCAGTTAAGCGNAAAGCCGTTAANAAGAANGTAGCNAAGAANAANGTAGCTAAGAAGAANGTAGCTAAGAAGAANGTAGCTAAGAANAANGNNGCTAAGAAGAAAGTAGCTAAGAAGAANGTNGCTAAGAAGAAAGTAGCNAAGAANAANGTAGCNAAGAAGAAAGTAGCNAAGAANAANGTAGCNAAGAAGAAAGTAGCAAAGAAAAAGGTAGCTAAGAAAAAGGCTGCTAAAAAGAAAAAAACTGTAAAGCGGAGAGCGGCAGCTAAAAAAGCGGTGAAGCGGAAAGTTGCTAAGCGCAAAGCGCCTGCTAAGAAAAAAGCTGCTAAGAAGAAGGTAGCNAAGAANAAGGTAGCNAAGAAGAAGGTAGCNAAGAAGAAGGTAGCNAAGAAGAAGGTNGCTAANAAGAAGGNNGCNAAGCNNNAAGCGNCTGCTAAGAAAAAAGCTGCAAAGAAGAAAGTAGCNAAAAAGAAGGCCGCAAAGCGTAAAGCGCCTGCCAAAAGAAAGGCTGCGAAGAAAAAAGTAGCCAAAAAGAAGNNCNCNAANCGCAAAGCGCCTGCCAAGAAAAAGGCTGCGAAGAAAAAAGTAGCCAAGAAGAAGGNCGCTAAGCGCAAAGCGCCTGTTAGGAAAAAAGCAGTAAGAAAGCCAGCTAAGAAGAAAGCAACACGTCGACGGCGTTGATTTAGCTGGAGCGAGTGTTAGCCATATTAGCCATCTTTGACTTATCTAAGATTTGCTAATAACTCGTCTTAGAAAAATCCTNCTTAATGAATATTAGGGAGGATTTTTCGCCGTTTCTGAATTAAACTTCCCAAAATGATGAAAATCCTAGCTATTGATACTTCCCGTNTTGAGACACGAGTAGGTCTCAGTCTTGGTAANACCTTTATCGAAAAAATATGTGCCGAGAAAAAGCGGGCATCCCAGGAGCTATTGTCNCTGATTAAGGATATTCTGGAGGAAGGANACCTGGCGATCTCTCAAGTTGANGCAATTGGTGTAGTAACTGGCCCTGGATCGTTTACAGGAGTGCGGATTGGTATCGCTGTAGCTCAAGGCTTGAGTGCCTCTACCANCACTCCGGTGGTTGGGGTGTCGACAATGGCTTTGTACGCAAANTCGGGCTGCGCTCANCTAGGTGACGGACATTTCNTGGTTAGTCTTTTGGCTAAATCACCTGACGTTTATCTAGGTGCATATCATTGCGCATCTGGAAANCCTAATTTAGTCTGTGACGAGTTTGTACTCAATTACACCACTGATTTTCAACCTCTACGTCAACTCTTGGATAAGAAATGGACTGGCCTAGGAGATGGATGGTCTGAAAGAGTTCCAATTGAGAACGCGCTGGGTTTACAGTTAAACAGCATAGATATGAAATCAGAACCTACAATGAAAGACTTGCTTGATTTTTGCTCTGATAACTTACAAGCTCGCAAGAAGATACCTCATCATCTAGTGCTTCCAAATTATATTAAAGAACCAAANTATTCAGAAGCANAGTGATGGTAGATATTAGTTTTTTTCAAGCAACAGTCTTGGGAGTTATNCAAGGCTTGACGGAATTTCTTCCAATTTCTTCTTCTGCTCATTTNCAGTTACCTAGACTTTTGCTGAACTGGGAAGATCAAGGGTTAACTTTTGATGTAGCGCTTCATTTAGGCTCATTACTAGCCGTGTTGATATACCTGAAAGACGATATTGTAGACTTAGTAAAGGCCGGTTTTTNAAGAATCATAAGTAACAAGAATTCAACTGATGCCGATATGCTGCTTTCATTGATCATCGCCTCTATGCCGGCAGCATTAGCAGGTTTTCTGCTAAACGACATTGTTGGACTGTATACGCGCTCGATCGAAATNTTGTCGATAGTTTCTTTTGTTTTTGCTTTAGTTATGTTGCATGCTGATAAAAAGGGGTCACGCGATCGATCGTTGAAGCAGTTAACCTGTAGGGATGCTAGCTATATAGGGTTCGCACAGGTTATAGCGCTAATTCCGGGGGCTTCGAGATCAGGGGTGACTATGAGTGCAGCTTTGTTGCTCGGTTATGATCGNAAATCAGCAGCAAAATTTTCTTTTCTTTTATCTATACCCATAATTTTGGGAAGTAACCTCCTCAGATCNTATGATTTGTATTCCGCTCAATTAGATTCATTAGACTCTCTAGTGTTATTTTATGGGATGATCGTTTCCGGATTAGTTGCATACGCATGTATTCATTATTTTCTCGCGCTAGTTGAAAGGTTTGGTTTTCTACCTTTTGTGGTTTATCGAATTATTTTAAGCATTACGCTCCTCTCGATCTCANTGCTTTAAGTTAGTCGTGAAAATTTATATNGCATGTAGAAATCAAGAACCTGACGCCAAGGAGGAACTTCTCCATTCAAGGACCAATCTATCATTGATTCCCCGTTCGAAAATTAACAAATNTGTCCCCGATGGCTATCTCTTCTTCTCTGGAGGAATTTTAAAACTACAACTTATATCAGTACCTGACATGACCCCATTATTCGTTTCGTTTGAGCATCTTGAGCGCCGAGCCAAAGACTCATTGTTCAAACAGAATTTAATAAAAGCAGTTGGAATTGGCAAAGGTAGAAGGCCTTCGGTTCTTGATGGAACGGCGGGCTTGGGCTCGGATGCTTTTTTAATAGCATCGGCAGGCTCTTCGGTAGCACTATTTGAGAGGAATGCAATTATCTATGAGTTGTTGAACGACGGGCTGAAGAGGTATGAATTGAATGGCTTCAAGGAAAGCGAAATATCGACTAGGATGCGTGCTGAAAATCAAGACTTTCTCGAATTAGAAGTTATGCATCGCAGCTTCGATGTGGTTTATCTAGACCCAATGTTTCCTCCAACTAAGAAAAATAGTCTATCAAAGAGGCCTATGTACTATTTGCAAAAATTTTTACAGGCGGAGGGAAGTGGAGACAAAATGCTTTGTCTGGCAAAACGGATCGCAGTAAAAAGAGTTGTAGTAAAAAGAGCTATCCATTCTCCATTGTTGACCAATCATAACCCCGACTTGGTGTATCGTGGGAACAGCAGTAGATTCGATGTTTATTTGGTCTGAAGATTATTTACACTCCATGGTATTAATTGCTATCAGGAGTTTTTCGTAAATCTCGCTTAACTTTTCTATGTCTTCCAC
>PAWK01000066.1 GCA_002714195.1 Gammaproteobacteria bacterium
TAGAGTCAGTATAGGCCATAGATCGCATTATCACCTAATTTAAGCACAATTTATTGCAAACCCGCTTCGGCACTCTGCTATCTTTGAGCATGGTTTTTCATTTTTTCATATATCGATTATCATTCTGATATGTATGTTATTCGCATAGTTATCATTCTGTGTGCGTTTGCACAAGTTGCGCTTGCACAGGATCAGTCATTCGAAAGTTGGGTTCAGGAGCTTCGGCAAGAAGCGAAGCTACTTGGTTTGTCCGAAGAAACTTTGCTCGTGCTGGATCAACTCGAAACTCCGTTAGAACGTGTTCTCGAACTGGATAATAGCCAACCGGAGTTTGTTCAGACTTTTTCTCGNTATCTTTCGCTGCGTGTGACTCCAAATCAAATAAGGCGAGGAATTGATTTGATTCAGGAGCATAGGGTTCTTTTGAATGAGGTAAGACAACTCTATGGAGTTCAGCCTCATTATTTGGTTGCATTNTGGGCNGTCGAGAGTAATTACGGGAGAAATACTGGNGGATTTTCGGTGTTACAGGCATTAGCGACTCTTGCATTTGATCCTAGGAGNGCTGAATTTTTTCGAGAACAATTACTAATAGCACTTCAAATCATNGATGCAGGCCACATAAAGGCAGGGGATATGAGTGGCTCCTGGGCAGGTGCTATGGGACAGCTGCAATTCATGCCAAACATATTTTCTCGTTATGGCGTAGACGGTGATGGAGATGGAAGGNTCGACATNTGGAANAGCTTACCAGACATATTTCACTCAGCCGCTAATTTTCTCTCTCAGTCNGGCTGGCGAGGCGATGAGCGCTGGGGAAGAGAGGTAATATTACCTGAGGACTTTGATTTTAGCTTAACGGGTACTCGCACGAGAAAGTCGCTTGAACAATGGCGAGCACTTGGGGTGGTTCAGGTTGATGGAAGCCAAATTCCATTTGTTACTATGAGCGGATCTGTAATCTTGCCATCTGGAGCCACNGGCCCAGCATTTTTGGTTTACAATAATTTTAGGACGACAATGACNTACAACCCTTCAACGTTCTANGCTTTGACGGTAGGCCATTTGGCTGATCGTTTCACAGGCGGAGGACCCGTTCAGCGCTTGTCGGTTGACGAGCAGNCCATGAGTGTAGCTAATGTTCGAGAATTACAGACGTTGCTGAACGACTTAGGCTTCAGCTCCGGCGAGCCGGACGGNAGAGTAGGTCGACAAACCAGATCTGCAATTCGTGCGTATCAAGNGCAACGTAATNTACCCTCAGACGGTCATCCGTCGAGTCAACTTTTAGAAAGTTTGCGGGAACAACTCTAAACAATTTGAGGCCGAAGCTGGCGGCCTGCANTTTTNACTCGCAATCTCGTACTTGAGTGGAAATTTAATGGACTCTTACATANTTAATTCACAGTACAAAAAAGAAATNGAAAGCTTNCGACGTTTCGCNTTTNTTACTTTGGCTGCTGTGTACTTCCTTATTGCTGTTGGCGCAAGTGTAAGAGCTTCCGGNGCAGGNATGGGATGNCCTGACTGGCCNACATGTTTTGGACAATGGGTGCCACCAACCAGCGAAGCGCAACTGCCTAATGATTACCAAGAAATTTATGCAGACCTTGGTTACTCAGATACTCGATTTAACGTTGTGAAAACATGGACAGAGTACGTAAACCGCCTCATTGGTGTAAGTATAGGGTTACTTATTTTTATGACGGCAGCTTTCTCTTGGCGTCTTAGAAGTTATGATNGTTCTATTTTCGCAGCATCCCTCGCTGCCTTCTTTATGGTTGGATTTCAAGGATGGTTAGGNTCNAAAGTAGTAAGCTCCAACTTGCAACCAGGCATGATTACACTNCACATGTTAGTGGCATTGGCTATTGTCGGTACGCTGCTCTTTGCCCTTGCGCAAGCCAGACTGCAAATTATGCTCAGTCAACCAGTTACCGCAATAGATCCGCGTGTAAAACGTTGGTTGTTAGTAATTGTTAGCATGTCGGTTTTACAAATTGCTATGGGGACTCAAGTGAGAGAGATGACCGACTTTTTGAAAGAAACGCAGGGNGAGGAGTTNAGGTCGTCTTGGATAGAATTTATGCCCTGGTTTTTTTANGTNCACCGATCTTTTTCAGCTGCATTANTAGTCGCTAACCTATGGNTAGCAAAACTACTCATTGACTCACTTGGATGGAGCCATACCTTAACGCGACTTACCTTTTTGATGATCGGTGTAATCTGCTTTTCAGTGGCTTCTGGTGCAACATTGGGGCACTTAGGAATGCCGGCCTTTGCTCAACCTACTCATTTGGTGGCTGCAGCGTTTCTTTTTGGCCTCCAGTTCCTGATCTGGGTTAGTTTCCTTCAGGCAGCGAAAGGATCGCCAGAAATTAGTGCTTATCATACTAAAGTTGGTTAGCATTTATTCGCTAAATACTTTAGCGTAGTGTTTGGTTAACTTTGACTTTTTTATGAGCGCATACCACAAATATAAAAATGAGTAGTAAAGAATTCGACGTTGTTATCTTCGGCGCCACCAGTTTTGTTGGGCAAATACTTTGTAAGTATCTTGCTAACGAGGGTTGTGAGCCNGGTTTAAGATGGGCAATCGCTGGNAGATCGCAAGCTAAATTAAGAACGTTAAAAACTAGTTTGGGNAAGTCAGTCCAGGCNATACCTATTTTTGTTGCTGATTCTTTTGACGAANTTGCNTTAAATAATCTTTGTGGACGCACCTCNCTCGTTATAAGTACGGTAGGCCCGTATGCACTTTACGGAGAGACTCTGTTGAAAGCTTGTGCTCAATCAGGTACAGATTACTGCGACTTGACTGGGGAGCCTCAGTGGATAAAACGCATGATTGCATTGTATGAAGATGATGCAAAGACATCAGGCGCGCGGATCGTCAACTGCTGTGGGTTCGATTCGATCCCCTCAGATATAGGTGTAAAGTTTCTACAGCAAGAAGCGCTTAAAAAATTTGGAACTACGTGTGACAAAGTTAGATTGCGTGTGAAAGCAATTCGAGGTGGCCCGTCAGGTGGAACTGTAGCGAGTGGAGTAAATACTCTAACGCAAGCAGCGAAAGACAATGATTTGAGACGAGAGCTTAGCGATTTATATTCGCTTTGCCCTCCCGGCCACCGAAATATGATTCGGCAAGATGAGATAAAAGTGATGTACGATACGGATTTTAAATCTTGGGTTGGCCCATTCATTATGGCGACAATAAACACAAGAATCGTACTCCGCTCTAATGCTCTCATAGATCCATCATACGCTGAGCAATTTAGATATGACGAGGGATTTCTGACTGGAGGTGGCGCCAAAGGACAAAAAAGAGCTAAGCGATTGGAGCGGCTTTTGAAAGTTTCAATCGTATTACTTTCCATGCCGCTGGCGCGGTTTTTTCTTACCCGGTTTGTTTTTCCAAAACCAGGAGATGGGCCCTCATTAGACGAACAGATTTCTGGATTTTATGATTTTAGGTTCTTAGGTCGGACCCAACATGGTGACGAGATAAGAGTGAAATTAACCGGCGACCGAGATCCAGGCTACGGCTCTACCGCAAAAATGTTAGCCCAAGCTGGTATAAGTCTTATTAGAGACGTTGATAAGCAAAAAGTACCAGGTGGCTTTTGGACTCCGGCGACAGCTTTTAGTGATGATTTTATTAATCGCTTAATCACCAGTGCAGGTATATCTTTTGAGGTCCTCTCGACTATTAGGGGTTAGTCTGGTGCGTTGACTGAGGAGTAAGATTGCGCGTTTTCAGGCGTTCAAAGCCGTAAAATCGTCTGTACATAGAAGTAGTGGCTATCACCTTTATTAACTGCGTCCATATAGGGGCCAGCATCGACCCAAACGTAACCTCCATCGATAGTAAGCCGATTAGATGCAATGTGCCAACGAATACGGGTTTCTAATTGATTTCCTACGTGATCTTCGCCCATATTGCCTGGATGTCGATAGCGGGTTGTGCGCCACCCTTGCTCACTNTCTGCGAGNGANGGGCGCTGCCATCTTACNTAAGCATCGATATTNGCCTTNGGTTGAAGATTCAGCATGAGNCCGGGAGAACTTGTGTTGACGCGCTGGAAAGCGCGAAATANTCCAGTGGGTCCGAAGTCNGGGCGTGGGACTCCGAACATGTGGTCGAGCTCATTAGATTCGTTGTCCAGGGGGTCTTTGTCTCCACTCCCATAATGGTATAAAAAGCTTAGGCGCGGTTGCCAACTGGTATCTAAGCTGTATCCAAAAGANAAATGGAAGTATTCTGCTTTGTGATCAATTTGTCGTGATATTGCATCCAATGCAGGTGCCTCGCCAAACTGATANACGGTTTCGAGATCGTAGTGCCATGCAGCTGNTGCTGGGTTTCGAAACAGGCGAGCCCCAGCCGTAAGCACTTCGAACCGCTGATTCGCTGAGCGATCGCGTTTCTCGTCNGCTCCTAGCAAATATAATTGTAATGAGTCTTCTAGTCCGATCAGTTGGGTCGTAAAATATGCTCCCCAGAACAAATCTTTAGATTGTTTATCAAGGCGAGGGTCATTGTCTATCCACTCTCCGGCGACACGCCTTTTGGTAGGTCGAGTGTAAAATAGCTCTAACGANGNCCTATCATTTTCTAGTCTCGCCTGTATGCCGGCGAAAGAGTTAATCGTATTGCGAAAACGATTTCGCGCTACGAATCGGCGGCTTCCTTGATCCATAGTGAAACGGCCTATTCGGAAAAATCCTTGGTACTCGTCTTTAAATAGGCCGGAAAACGGTACTGTCAGATTAGCCTGGAGAATATCTAGCGGGTTGTTTATAAGGCTGTCCAATGGAGTATCATCGTCCGCCAGATAGGTCCGCATATCGGCAAATTCTGTAGTAATTGAGAACTTCTCGTTGACTACTTCTGCTTTGAGTAGGTTGCGCCACTCAAAGCCTTGATCACTCCCATCAATGCCNGAGCGNAACTGTCCATCTAGGTNCTGCATCCTGCTTTGTTGCTCAAAACTTAATGATAGCCAGTCGGGTAGATTGGGGCTTGTCTCAGCACTTGTCGGTTGGGCAACTAAAATCAGACAAANGGTAAGTAATTCGGCAGTGGGTTGTAACCAAGCCTCTCTTAATTCCTGCATCTTTAAATCAAGAATTGATTCTCTATTTATTTTAGTCAACACCGAGTAGCGCCCTTTTTTTCATGAAAAGAATTTATTCTTAAGGTCAGTGAAACATTCCTTTGTCAAATCTATGATTGAACTCTAAGGATCATGAAATAAGATAAGCTTATATCGATCGCTACTAAATTAGATTGACTCCGCTAACCTGACATTAAAGCATTGCGAGTGACCGCCTACGTCTTTCTTTTGAGGCTATTTATAACATTAATTTTCGATATTCCCAAAGCCTCTCACGAATGCTTAAGATCATCAGAACAGCAATCGTTAAGGTGTTTTGAGGAGCCTAGCTCATCTCGCTGTCGTTCCGCCGCTCGAGAATGAGTAATTTGTGAATAACGGTTATAATTATGTTGCTTTCTGTTGTGTTATAGCCCGCGTTGTCGATTTATTCCTATTACACTACTCGAAAAATCATAAAGCTTTGTTTTTGCAGAGTTTGCTTTACAGGAAAGGTGACAAAAGTGATTAGTCCACTCTTACTTTTTACGGCTCAGGTAATCTCAATTTTTTCGGTATTGCTTCTTGCTACCGGTTATTTAAAAACGGACCCAAGCTCAGCTAGCTCTAAGATTTTTGCATCCATTTCCGTCTTTGTTGTTTTTTATCTACTTAGTGGTATGAGTGCTGGTCATATCGATCCGCAATTTAGATTAGATTTAACATCTTGGCAGCCTGTAATTAATTTTGGGGTTAGTGCCATATCTGGCTTGTTTATGATTTATTGTTTCCTAATTTTCCAGGAAGGAGAAAAATTTCCTATCCCTTTAGGTTTAGCTTTCGCTTTTCAGGTATTTTCAGACTTTATTGCGGACTCGATGGGTCGGATTGATGATCCTTTTACGGAGTCTAATTTCTTCGATTGGTCGTTAATTGTGATGGATATCTTTCAGCTAGTATTCGTCGCCTTTGCGATCTACTGGACTCTGAAAGGATGGAGAGCAGATTTGGTAGCAGACAGAAGAATTTTAAGATGGTTTATNATTAGCCTTCAGGGCACGTTGATTTTTGCCGTGGTANTTGTAGAAAATTTCCTTTTGGTTGGTGGGTCTGAAAGCAATGAGAATGGGCAGGCTGTTATTGTGTATTCCGTAGCGCTGTTAACATTGGCTATGCTTGTGGTTGCTCTTCGCTTTGATCTCATCTCTCTTAGTAATGTNATTCGAAAGGTAACTGAACCCTCCATTGAATTGGTGGGAGTGTCTCATAACTTTGATAAAGCAGGTTTTGATGAAATTCTGAAAGAGGGACAGCTTTATAGGGAGGCAGGTTTGACAATTTCGACGTTGGCNAAAACTCTCAATATACCNGAGTATCGGTTACGGGCGTTTATTCACAAGCAACTTGGGTTTCGAAATTTCAACGCAATGCTTCACCATTATCGTGTTGAGGATGCTAGTGNCTTGCTTATTGATAGCGAGAATTCTGCAGTACCGGTATTAACTATAGCACTGACCGTCGGCTATCAGTCTATAACGCCATTCAATAATGCATTTCGTAAAATCAAAGGNNTTACCCCTTCCGAGTACAGAAAACAGCATAGGTAAGTAAATNATATTTTATCATGCCGTTACAAACAGCCACATTGGTTGGCTAGATTTTAATATGTACCTTGGTTATTCTTAGCATTCGCTACGGTATTTTTTAGCACTCAGTGCAGCCCACTATTTGTAATAGAACNTTGGTTGAATGACAATTCTCTGATCGTTGGAGGTTTTAGTGAACGAACTTATCTACAATTTTGCAGTATGGTTAGACGATACAACCTATAGCGCTATGATTCACGAGTCTTACTATATGTATAACTGGATTGAATCAACCCACGTTCTGACTTTAATGGTTAGTTTGGGTATGTTGTTTTTAATTGACCTAAGAATGCTNGGCTATGCTTTTCCNGACGTGCCAGCGTCGAAGATTGCAGAGCGGCTAAATGTGCCTATGCTGATCGGTTTCACTATCATGTTCGTGACTGGGATCTTATTATTTTATGCTGTACCGGTTCGCAGTGCGCAAAGTGTTTGGTTCCGNATCAAAATGGTTTTACTTGTTGCGTGTGCGNTTAACGCCTATCTCTTCCATAAAAAAATGAANGAGTCTGTATCAACGTGGAATGCTGAAATCAGAGCGCCNGATCGGCTTAGGCTGGGAGCATGGCTGTCGCTTGGTTTTTGGTCTATCGTTGTTATATGCGGAAGGTTTATTGCGTACGATTGGTTAGATTGCATCAGAGATCAACCTGCTTTGATTGAATTTATAGCTGGCTGTATTGATGGACAGACTCGTTTTTGATCTTTTTTTAAATAAANAGGAATTNTTNCAATGCCCANATNAATGTTAGGNCCTCATACAAGAGCTATTCTAACCGCTGCGGTTGTTTGTATAACTCTTATTTTTTATTTTACGCTGATGCCTGATGTTTATGTTTGGTTGTTTCCTTTCTTTGAATGGATGGAGACTACTTGGTTCGGAGTAATAGGGAAGACATGGGGAGCTGCCTTTGCGTTTGTGCAAACTATTCATCTCTTGAGCCTTGCACTATTGGGAGGCGCTGTTCTTGCGGCAGAAGGCCGAGTTCTGGGGTTCCTGCTCACAGATGTATCGGCAAAGGTAGTTATAGANCGCTGCCATACATTATTAGTTTGGGCGCTAATGATTTTGATCTCTACTGGGGTTTTTATGGCGTGTGGGGTTGCGCTGAAGGTTTATTATTTGCCCGTCTTCTGGTACAAAATGCTGGCACTCGGAGCGGGTATTTTATTTCATTTCTGCGTAAGGAAACCATTACTTAGGTTTGATATTGAAAAAATTAGTCCGGTCGTAGTTAAAATGACGGCTCTATCTTCAATTCTCGTTTGGTTCATGGTTGCAGCGACCGGGCGTTGGATTGGTTTTAGCGGCTAGTAAAGAAATAATAGAATATGTACAGGAATTAATATGCCTAGAGATATCAACACAGATAGCGAAGAACAAACTGAAAGTGCAGATTTGAAAGATTCTCAGAATTCTGCCTTATTGGCAGCCTCCACAATAATTGTTTTCTCAGCAATTTATTGGGCTATTCAAATAGAGTCAGTGAAAGAGCTATTAATACTTGCCTACGGGTAGTTGAATATATTGAGTGGAACTGCCGGGATTCTGCCCGGCAGTTATAATTCCCAATCTTATTTCATCGGCGAATAATCGGTTGATACCATATATTTTCGCTCTACACCGGCTAAGATTTGACCGTTTCTGTTCGATTCTTCAGCAACTCTCTCCCATTCAGGATCTGAGCCAAAGGCTTGCCATGATGCGTTGGCTGCCTCTTGGCTATCATGGGCAAGCAAGTACACTAATATATCATCTTTCTCTTCCTCGCTAGTTGGGGACCAAAAACCAACAATTTCCATGCCGTGTTTTCGGAAAATCCTTATAGTGTGATCACGAAAACGGGCATGCAAGTTATCTAGGTTGCCTGGCGTGGCTTGATAGGTCCGAAGTTCGAAAACTTTCTGGTCTTGTGCAGATGTTGTAAAAAAGATGCCGGCACCAAGGCCCACAATGAGTGATATAATGACAACTGGCAGTGATTTTAGAATGTTTTTCACACGATACTCCTATAGATTAAATTCATTATTCGAGTCTAAAGAGAGAGTATAATCAAGGTTTCAATGTATTTCACGGAAATAGGTTAAAAGCTTAGGGTGCTAGTGGACCGACAGACACTGTTGTGACGTTATACTAGAAGCTAGTTAGCTCGATTTTTTACGCAATCAAGGGAAAATAATTAGTTTGAGCGGTTACAGAATCTTATTGAATTTGGTCGTTATGCTGATGAGTCTGTCTGCTTTTGGGCAACCTACTTTTTTGCAGCAATATGGAGATTTAGACAATGCTATATCTCGCGTGGAAAAGCTNGAGGNCGAGTATGGCCAAAATAGCTTTGTTCTTGCAGAGCCCTTAGCNGATCTTGCCAATCTTTATTCGGATCACGGGCGCTATGACGATGCGTANCGCGCGCTAGATCGAGCTACACTGATCATTAGGAGAGATAGAGGTTTATATACTCGCGAGCAGATTCCTTTTCTTAGACAAAAGATAGAAAATTTCGCAGCTTCTTTAGATTGGGAAAACGCCAGAGAGCANATGGAGCACATTTACTGGTTCTATTTGCAAAAGAGTACAATTGTTGCGCCTAANTTGATNGAAGATCTTTTACACCTCTCTANTATGCATCTGAGNGGTGTAAACGAGGATTTCGTAATTCACCAAAGCTACCATTTTCGACGGGCTATGACATTGAATTGGGCAGCCTTAGCGGTCGCAGAAAAGATACATGCTGCTGGCGATGAAAGACTTGTTCCAATCATTTACAGCCTATTAAAGCAATACTATTTGCAGCTCGTTGCTGTGAATCATGGAGGTTCGCTAGGTTATCAATTGCGGGAGATATACCCGGGATCAAACTTAGTTCGTTCTCGGTCGGATACCCGCAAATATTTCTATTATATGGGGCGGAGGCTTTTGAACCAACTCGCCGCCATTTATTCTAACTCTGATAATCCAGACTTTGAGGCTTTGGCAATGGTTTCTTTGTATACCGCTGATTGGCAAGTCATGTTTGGGTTTCATGCCGAGGCACTGCAATCTTATGGAGATTCTTTTAAGGAACTAGAGGAAATTTCACCTAATCTGGTAGAAACTTTATTTGAAAGTCCAAGGATAATCCCTGTGAGCGCTTTCTATGAGTCCATGATAGAAGCAATTAAAGAAGACAATACAGATACGGTCGGTAGTGAAGAAGATAGCAGAAGCAGCGCTCATTCGTTAGTCTTTCTGGAATCTGGAGCTGGGTTTCCAAGTTTGGGCCAACCTACTGAATTCGCTTTATCGGAAGACATTTTATCTAATCGAGCATTGCTTTCATTTGAGTTGTCAGGCGTAAGTCGTGAAAATGGTGATTCCAGAGATTTTGAAGCGAGGCCTTTTGCAAAGGCAAACGATGCCAAGATTCTTGAATTAGATAAGCAAAGCTTGGCTCAAGTTGAAAAATTCAAGAGTCGAGTTCAGGACCTCTCATTTCGGCCGAAGATAATAGAGGGGCTCCCTGAAGAATCTGAGATTATGCTCGAATATAAAATGTTTTCGAGGTTGAAAGAATAGCCTTTGTTTAGCGATATTCACTATTTGGCCTAATTTCTGATTTAATTGCAGACTAAAGTTATTATAAATATGAGAAAAATATAAGAAAGGACGACGTTTTGGAAAATTTACTGAATCAAGGTGTAGGGCTGGCCTTGTTTGGAATGGTGACTGTGTTTTCATTTCTAACACTATTGATTCTTGCGACTCGGTTAATGTCGTTCTTAGTTTCTCGTATAGATGCTGAACAAAGGCCATCCTTTTTAAACGGGGAGCCAATACCGGAGAGTCGTCCGCCAATTGCTGTTATCACGGCTGCGATTGCCCACTACTTATCGAGAAGGAATTCTTAAATTTAAAAGCCACTGCTCAAAATTGAGTTGAATTACAGGCGAGTTATGACTACTAATAAGAATCCGCTAGGCCTCACAGATGTAATTCTACGGGATGCGCACCAGTCGCTTTTAGCTACTCGCATGCGAACTGAAGACATGCTTCCAATAGCTGGAAAACTTGACGAAGTTGGTTTCTGGTCCATTGAATCCTGGGGGGGAGCGACTTTTGACGCATGTATCAGATATCTTGGAGAAGACCCTTGGGAGCGAATTCGTAGGTTTAAAAAAGCCATGCCTAAAACTCCTCAACAAATGCTTCTTCGAGGTCAAAACATTCTTGGTTATCGCCACTATGCAGATGATTTGGTAGTTAAATTTGTTGAGAGGGCTGCGGTAAGCGGCGTGGATGTTTTTCGCATTTTTGATGCCATGAATGATATGAGGAACTTGAAAACAGCGGTCAAAGCCGTACAACAATCAGGGAAGCATGCTCAAGGGACCATGTCCTATACGATAAGTCCTGTCTACACTATAGATAGTTGGGTGGATATGGCAAAAAAAATCGAGGACATGGGTGCTGATTCACTTTGTATAAAGGATATGGCCGGGTTGTTGAAGCCTTATGTAGCATTCGAGTTAATTTCAAAACTAAAAGAAACAGTTGAGCTTCCTATTCATATGCAGTGTCACGCGACAACAGGCCTGTCTACCGCCACCTATTTAAAAGCGATTGAAGCTGGTATTGATAATTTAGATACTGCTATTTCATCGATGAGTATGACCTACGGTCACTCTGCTACAGAGACCTTTGTCTCTATCCTTGATGATACCGATCGAAGCACAGGGTTAGATATAAAACTGTTAGAAGAGATTGCAACTTATTTCAGAAAAATAAGAGAAAAGTATTCACAATTTGAAGGTAAACTTAAGGGTGTGGACTCGCGGATATTGGTTGCTCAGGTGCCAGGTGGTATGTTGACTAATTTAGAAAACCAGTTGCGAGAGCAAAACGCTAGCGAACGACTTGACGAAGTTTTGGAAGAAATACCAGAAGTTAGAAAAGATTTGGGATTTATCCCCTTAGTTACCCCTACCTCGCAAATCGTCGGCACTCAAGCCGTATTAAACATTTTATCTGGCGAGAGGTATAAGAGTATCACCAGGGAAACAGAGGGCGTGTTAAAGGGAGAATACGGAACAACTCCTGCGCCGATGGATCGGCATTTACAGGAAAAGGTTCTGGCTGGAGCTGAACCAATCGAGTGCCGCCCCGCTGACCTTTTGCAACCAGAATTTGAAACTCAAAAAAGTGAATTACTGGCGATTGCGAAAAAAGAGGGCATAACTCTTAAGGATGAAGTCGAGGATACTTTGATTTACGCATTATTTCCGCAAGTCGGCTGGAAATTCATAAAGAATAGAAATGACCCCTCCGCTTTCGAACCGTTGCCAACCCAGAAAGAGGAAAATCAAAGTGCTCCAGAAGCTATGGAAACAGAGTCTGAGGTCTTTACTGTTGAGGTTGATAATCAATCGTACGTGGTCAGAGTAACTGAGGGTAGTAAGAGATTAGAGAAAAAGTCTCAGAAAAAGATAACTGACGATGGGAAACAAGAGTCTGCGTCGCGTGTCTCGAAAATGGTTGCCCCGCTTGCAGGCAACGTTTTTACTATAAATGTCAAGGTAGGCCAAATAATAAATGAAGGTGACACAGTGTTGGTTCTGGAAGCGATGAAAATGGAAACTGATATCAGGGCTGGTGAGGCCGGAATTGTTTCCGAAATCAAGGTGGAAACTGGAGATGCAGTAAAAGTTGGTGATGTTTTGTTAACTCTAACCTAAGCGGACAATCGAATGAATCAACTTTGGACTTTTTGGCAAAGTACNGGGATGTATCAGCTTAGTTTAGATCAGCTCATAATGATCCTAATTGGGTTACTTCTTCTTTATCTCGCAATNATTAAACAATTCGAACCATTACTTCTTATTCCAATAGGATTCGGTGGNATTCTGTCAAATATACCTGGAGTCGATATCGCGGTCGGCAATGGCGTGCTGGCGCAGTTTTCATCAATGGGTCTGGACACTGGTATCTTTCCATTATTGGTTTTTATGGGGATTGGTGCCATGACGGACTTTGGTCCGTTGTTGGCAAATCCAAAAACAATGTTATTGGGTGCTGCAGCACAATTTGGCATCTTTTCAACTTTACTTGGTGCAATTGCTATGACTGAAATAGGNTTATTCGATTTCAGTCTAGCGCAAGCAGCTGCGATAGGGATCATTGGGGGTGCGGATGGCCCAACAGCGATATATGTTTCCAGCGTTTTGGCGCCCGAGTTGCTCGGTGCGATAGCTGTGGCAGCTTATTCTTATATGGCCCTTGTCCCGCTCATCCAGCCTCCAATTATGAGGGCTTTAACTTCGNCGCATGAGAGAAAAATTCGAATGCAAGTTATGAGNGAGGTGCCTCAAACTGAGAAAGTTCTTTTCCCTCTCGTGTTGCTTTTGCTTGTTGCGCTGATAGTCCCAGGTGCGGCTCCTCTGCTCGGTATGTTTTGTTTTGGAAACTTGATGAAAGAATGCAGGGTCGTAGCTCGGTTGTCGGATACCGCGCAAAATGCCTTAATTAACATTGCTACCATATTCCTTGGGTTATCAGTTGGGTCAAAGTTAATCGCGCGAGAATTTTTAGTGGGAGAGACGCTCGGTATTTTAGCTTTAGGAATTATTGCTTTCGGAATAGGTACGATGACCGGCGTACTAATGGCAAAATTCATGAACCTTTTTTCTCAAAATAAAATCAATCCATTGATTGGTGCAGCGGGTGTCTCAGCAGTACCCATGGCAGCNAGGGTTGCGAATAAAGTCGGTATCGAAGCGGACCCAAATAACTTCCTGATAATGCATGCGATGGGACCAAATGTTGCGGGAGTTATTGGCTCAACAATAGCTGCTGGGGTATTGATACAATTTGCTGGAGGGTAACTTAATTTTGTAAGAAAATTGTATTTCTGCGATGAAATCATTAATTAAAATGATGGAGTGTCTCTNTCAGGTCTCGTCNTCAAGAACATTTTGCTGCATAGTCTCCGCTGGTGCGTCGGATCCCGGGATGCCAACGTTCCTAGCTGGTACACCCACAACCGTGGTATGTGCGGGGACGCTATTCAAGACAACGCTACCAGCGCCTATTTTNGCACCCTCTCCTATTTCGATGTTCCCAAGCACTTTGGCTCCAGCTGAAATTAGCACCCCGGATCGAATCTTTGGATGTCGGTCACCTTGCTCATTACCGGTNCCACCAAGGGTAACCTGCTGAAGGATAGAGACATTATCCTCAATTATCGTTGTCTCTCCAATAACAATTCCGGTCGCATGGTCGAACATAATTCCACATCCCATCTTGCAGGCAGGGTGAATATCAACNGAAAAAACTTCTGAATTTCTACTTTGTATAAACAGAGCTAATTCTTGACGGTGGTTATTCCACAAATAATTCGCTAAACGGTGGACTTGTATAGCTTGATACCCTTTTAAATATAAAACCACAGACAAATAGGTACATACTGCTGGATCTCTGTCGTATGCAGCCCTCATGTCCTCTACCGCGCTGACAACAATAGGAGGCGATGAGCGAAAAATATCNAAAAATAAGGCTCTAAGTGTATCCGTAGACATGACTTCATCGGANACCTTGCTAGCCAAAATGAAGCTGAGTGCAGATTCGAACGACTCATGNACTAAAACGCACTCCGAGAGATAATCGAGAAGNAGTGTTTCTTCTCTNGCTACATCCTCNGCTTCCTTNTTTAGTTTCTCCCAAANGTCATTCATCTGCATGCCAGCTNGAATTTCAANAAATCGATTATACGGACTCGANGTTTGTAAACAACAGTGATTTTTGCATTGNTGCAAATGATTCAACTTTACTAAGTTGCACTTTGATCTCNGTAGTCTCNTGCTAATATACAAACCNNGGTTATGGGAAAANCAAGTTAGCTTTNTAGGTAACATTAGATGATGCTTCTTAATGTTGCCNTCAGAATATNGGTATTTTTTTATGAGAAGCACGGCCAAGATATATGCATGTTTGACTTGCGNTATTGTGTTTANCACAAATGCGCAAGAAAGGTCTCAATATCAACACTGGCTGGANCTCGCNTCCGCTGATCAAACATACGCTGACAGGTCCGGTGAAATTGGTCGCACCGAGGCGTTTAGAGAATTTTTAGGCGAAGATTCAATAGTCTTTCGCGATNGCAGAGGGCCAGTTGACGCTCTGGAGGAGTATCTTTCTGCTAACTACAGAGCTGACGAACTGACGTGGGAATCCCATTANATTGATGTTTCTCGGGATGGGGATCTTGGATTGACTGCTGGACCCTATGAGGTAGTTGATAGAACCAGAGAGTCTGATCAATATTTTTTTGGGCACTTAGTTTCGATTTGGAGGAGGAATGAAGGTGAATGGGAATTGATGGCTGACATTGCTGCTGGTATTCCCGGCTTTCTGCGCCTTAATGTGGAGCCGAATTTTGACGATACTAGACCCGTGCTGAATGAAACAGCGGAACCAAACACGGATATACTTAAAAATAATGATATGCAAACTTTAGTTGATGCCGATAATNTGTTTGGCTTGTCGATTAATTTTAGAGGAGGGCAGCGCGCACTTCTTCGTTATGGTTTGGAAAGCACTCGAGTTTATTTACCTGGCATGGCTCCTGCGATTGGCGCAGAAGCTAGTTCGGTGTACGGAGCCTATTTGGATAATGAAATTAGTACTTCTAACCCGATAAACCTTACTCATATGGGTGGGGTCCTGTCCAGTTCAAAAGAGATGGGTTATACCTATGGTATTATGCAGACNGATAATTCNCCAAATGAAGTTGGNTTCAGGGCAGGGTATTTGCGCCAATGGCGTTTTAAAGATAATAATGAGTGGGGTATTGCAGTCGAAGTTCTGCNACCATTATAACTTAAGGATTNTTAATNGTTATGNATCTNTTACCATANGGTAAAGNATTGTTTTGGCCATTGACCAAGACTAGCTCNAGCCAGTAATTACCGTTTTCAAAATCTGNAGTATCTAATTNCACNTCATACCCAAGGTTAGGCATATGNGGGTCATTTTGGACACCCATAGCCGAGACGACATCATTTCTTTCAAGTCCGTATTTTGCCTCAGTTATAAATTGTTCGTTTAGCATTATTTGGACCGAACTAATACCCAAGTCCTCGTTATAAGCCCATCCGCGGATGNTAACTTTACCTGATAAAATTGCTTTTGCTTTAGGTGCATCTATCCAAGCCCGCGGAGGGAAGGGACAAAGCGAACTTCTTTTCCGAGCTTTTTTTTCTGGATCCAAAAGACTGTTTGTTGAGTAGTAGCTATATGTTTTAACTCTACCAAACAGATTAAGTTCACTTACGAATGTCAATTGGTCA
>PAWK01000067.1 GCA_002714195.1 Gammaproteobacteria bacterium
AAAATTGTATATAATCAACCCGCTGGGCACGTTGAGAGAGGTGAAACGCTCTTGGAGGCAGCGAAGCGAGAAACTCTTGAAGAAACGGGGTGGGAAGTCGAAATAAGTGGTTTCTTAGGAATTTATCACTACACCGCGGAAAAGTCGGGTATTTGTTACGTACGCCACTCGTTTATCGGAAAAAAACTGTTTCACAGAGAGGATTACAAACTTGATGAAGATATTATCGATACTTGCTGGATGAGTCTTAACAAAGCCGAAACATTAAGTAAACATATGCGTACCCCTCTTGTTTTAAAAACCCTATATGATTTTAACGAGAGGAATCACTACCCTATTTCTCAGATTTCTTCTCAATGCCTGGATAAACCTAGTCATGGCTTCTAACAAACATATCATTGTTGGAATGTCTGGCGGAGTTGACTCATCGGTAGCTGCTTACTTACTAGTGAAATCTGGTTATCGGGTGGAAGGCCTTTTTATGAGAAACTGGGAAGAGGATGACGGAAGTGAATATTGTACGACGAAAGATGACCTAATAGATGCAGCAAGTGTCTGTGAAACGTTAAATATAAAACTTAATGTCGTTAATTTCGCAGCAGAGTATTGGGATAATGTTTTCAAACATTTTCTGAAAGAGTATGAGGCTGGACGAACTCCTAATCCGGATATTCTTTGTAATAGAGAGATAAAGTTTAAAGCATTCCTTGATTATGCGTCAGACTTAGGAGCGGACTTCATTGCAACAGGGCATTACGTTAGAAAAAAAGATATCGGAAGCCAAACATATTTACTAAAAGGGATAGATACAAACAAAGATCAAAGTTACTTCTTGAGTCAGGTTGGAGAAAACAGTCTCAAGAAAAGTATGTTTCCCGTCGGAGAGTTGAATAAATCAGAAGTCAGAGATATTGCGAAGAATTTAAATCTTTCGACTTTTGATAAAAAGGATAGCACCGGTATCTGTTTTATTGGCGAACGAAAATTTANGGATTTTTTATCNGAGTACGTCCCTGCAAAAGTTGGTAACATTGAGACTCAAGATGGNCAAATTCTAGGCGAGCATTCTGGCGTGGCGTTTTATACTATNGGACAAAGGCAGGGGTTAGGAATTGGTGGAGTCAAAGATCGAGAAGATCAACCTTGGTATGTAACAAACAAAAATATTCAAAAGAATATTTTGATAGTTTCACAAGGTAACGAACATCTTGACCTTTATTCAACTAGCTTAATAGCAAGCCAAATTTTCTGGATAAATGATCAAGTACCGAATTTACCGTTAAGATGCTCTGCAAAGATTAGATATCGACAAACCGATCAAGTATGCTTAGTNAAAAATCTTCAAAACGGATTACTTCAAGTCGTATTCGATGAACCTCAAAGAGCGGTGACACCTGGGCAACACGTGGTCTTCTATAATGGCGACCATTGTTTNGGGGGGGCAATCATTGAGCGATAGTCCGNCAGNTTTTAGCAATTGGGAGAATCANAATATAGCNTTATCAGCAGTAGCTCAGTGTGCAGCGTTAGTGCATGAACTAGCAATTGGAGAGGANATTAAGCAAAGTCAGTTAGCTAGCGTAATTAATCCTCTTTTAATTTTAAATCCTGAATCNGTAGAACAGGTATACCCNAACCTAGAGNATTTATCTCTAGGTTTTTCTACNACCCAANGCATTCTTGGAAGCAAACGGATAAAACAAAATTCTGAAATTAGACGATATATAACTGAGATACTAATACTAAGAAAGATCCTTTCACAGAACATGATAATGCAGTCAGTTATAAGAGCTGGATTGAGCAATTTAGAGCCTATAGAGCTTACACTAGTTGATAATAAGCAGACGGATCAACAAATGGTTAACGAACAGAATCACAAATTTGAAGAGATTTCTTCCTTGTATAGAAAAACTCTGAGCACGCTCAAACATCGGATTAGAGTTGCAGGTAAGATTCAATTTCTTAAAAACGAAATTGTTTCAAACAAAATTCGAGGTCTTCTTTTTGCTGGGGTTCGATCTGCGGTTCTATGGCATCAACTTAACGGCAGATATTGGCGCTTGTTTGTTTATAACAAGCGAATTAGTAATACTATTGGTAATATTCACCAGCAAATAACTACCAAAAAAAAATAATACTCGGATATATAAAACATGCCAAATTTTCATACAAATCCATTAATGTCGCTCTCCCCTCTTGATGGTCGTTACAGAGCAAAATGTGAAGAATTAGGTCCATTTTTTAGTGAATTTGGTTTAATTAAGTACCGCTTAGCAGTCGAAATTTCCTGGCTTAAGTCATTATGCAATTGTGCTGGTATCGACGAATTAATAAATGTAGATAAACAAAGTTTAGGTAAACTAGATGCTTTCGTCGAATCATTTCAATTAAAAGACGCAGAACGAGTTAAAGAAATTGAANAAACTACAAATCACGACGTTAAAGCAATTGAATATTTCATAAGAGAAAATCTAGAGCATGAACAAGAATTTAGGCCTCTAATAGAGTTTATCCATTTTGCTTGTACTTCAGAAGATATAAATAATTTAGCCTACGCTTTAATGCTTAGGGACGGGCGAAAGAACGTTTTGGTTCCTGTTATGCAAGAGATAGTTGATCGTATTTCCTCAATGTCAAAAGATTACTCAGAACAACCTATGCTATCAAGAACGCATGGCCAGCCCGCATCACCAACTACCGTTGGAAAAGAATTTGCAAACATTGCATATCGATTAAGGCAACAACTTAAATCAATTGAAAGCAGCNAGATTCTTGGAAAGATAAACGGAGCTGTCGGAAACTACAATGCTCATATNTTGGCTTACCCGAATATTAATTGGGAATCTCACTCAAAAGAATTTGTAGAAAGCCTCGGCATTAGCTGGAACCCGTATACAACTCAAATTGAACCCCATGACTATATCGCTGAATTAATGCATGCTTTTTCACGATTTAATACGGTCTTACTCGACTTTAATCGCGATATCTGGAGCTACNTTTCATTGAGTTATTTTAAACAAGCTTCTGTTCCAGGAGAAATAGGTTCATCCACGATGCCTCACAAAGTGAACCCAATTGATTTTGAGAATTCGGAAGGAAATCTTGGTATGGCGAATTCAAACTTTGGCCACCTAGCAAATAAATTACCGGTTTCTCGTTGGCAGAGGGATCTTACTGATTCGACAGTCTTAAGAAANCTTGGTACTGGTTTCGGTTATAGTCTGATAGCTTATCGATCACATTTAAAAGGNCTTTCAAAATTGGAGCTTAATGCTGAAATNATTGATAAGGATATTGACGANTGTTGGGAAATATTAGCGGAACCTATTCAGACAGTGATGCGGCGCCATGGGATATCTAAGCCCTATGANAAACTGAAAGAGCTTACTCGTGGTAAACAAATTGATCATGNTANACTTCAAGCATTTATATCCACGCTTGATATTCCGGAAGAGCCGAAAAAGGATCTACTGAAACTAACACCTCGAACATACATCGGGAACGCTACCGATCAGGCAAAGTCAATCTGACTTTAATGAATTTAAACCCTAATTTTGATTATAAAGACTTTCTGAAGAATTTTTGGCAGAAAAAGCCGAAGGTAATAAGACAATTTATCTCTGCCGATAAATTGATTACGCCTAATGAGCTTGCAGGTCTCGCCTGTGAAGATTTTATTGAGTCTCGTTTAGTAACAGAAAATCCACCAAGGCAAGTTCAGCATGGTCCTTTTGGAGAGGAATTNTTTAGAAAATTACCTGNAAAAAATTGGAGCCTACTCGTTCAAAGTGTTGATCATTACCATGATGGGATACGACTGATAAAAGAATTATTTGATTTTATCCCNAGATGGAGGCTTGATGACATTATGGTCTCATATGCGACTACTGGCGGAGGTGTTGGCNGCCATTTCGATCATTACGATGTATTTTTGATTCAAGGAGAAGGNTCAAGACTCTGGCAANTAGGAGAGCTTTGTGGGCCTGAAACAGAAATTGATGATGTCTCNATGCTTAATTTAGTATCNNAATTTTCAATCAGCGAGGAGTTTATTCTTAATCAAGGAGATGCGCTGTATATACCCCCACATATTTCTCATAACGGAATCGCACTAACCAATAGTTTGTGTTTCTCTGTAGGCTTNAGGGCNCCCTCGATCGATGAAATGTCTCACCAAGAAAATGAATATGTTGAGAATACTGATAATTCCTTTAAACGCTTTAAAAACATTCAAACTTTGGATAAACCAAATTATAGCTGTGAAATTACTGAGAAGGATTTAGAGCACGCATNTAGCTTATCGACCTATGAGGACTTTGAAGGATTTGTCCGATTATTTGGTACCATCGTGACTGANCCAAGATCTAGAGAGCNATTTCTTTGTGATAAGAAGATNAATTCNTTACAAGATTTGCTAGTCATAAAAGAGAACGNTGGAAAACTTAATCTTCATCCAAGTAGCAGAATGGCCTTCTGTNTATTNAATANTTTAGACTTGNTCTTAGTGTTCATTGATGGAAGAACTTACCCCGTCAGTANTAATGAAGCNAAGCTAGTTAGAGAAATGAGCNGTAACTGCTCATTTGANAGCTTTGTTTATAAATATCAAACGAGCGAGTGCGCTAATATAGTGTTAGATATGTTGAGATTTGGAAGTCTCCAAACTTAGAATTAATTACTAATTATTTTCAGGATGNANGGATGGCTATTCACAATCNTAAGTCACGATTACTAGCTTTAATAAATTCTTTTCTCANCTCATCNTAGCTCGCNACAGAAGGATATTGGGGGAACTCTTCTATGACATTCTTTGGCGCACGGAANAAGATGCCGGCTTCCGCCTCAGAGAGCATTGNAGTGTCATTATATGAATCTCCTGAAGCAATAACACGAAAATTNAGGCTATGAAAAGCTTTGACACACTGCCTCTTTGGGTCTTTCTGGCGTAATTTATAGTCTGTAATGGNNCCATTTGAGTCAACGATAAGCCGATGACAGAATAACGTAGGGAAATTAAGTTGGCGCATTANAGGCTCTGAGAACTCGTAGAATGTATCGGATAAGATAACTACTTGGAATCGCTCTTTTAACCATCCTACAAATTCGATAGCTCCATCCATTGGAGACATNGTAGATATTACGNTCTGGATATCTTCTAAGCCTAGATTATTTTCTCTCAACAACCTNAGACGCTGTTTCATCAAAATATCGTAATCAGGAATNTCTCTTGTCGTTGCACGCAATTCCGTTATTCCTGTTTTCTCTGCGAAACCAATCCANATCTCGGGAACGAGAACACCTTCTAAATCTAAACAAGCTATCTCCATTCTTTAAGTCTCCANTCTAAACTATAATTGTCCCCACCAAAATGANATAGGGATTTACTTTTGATCTTACAAATCGATGATCTTAATATTATTAGCTTTAATAGTGTAAAATGCTAGATTATCGCGCTNATCAAGCTTTTATTTAGAAGGTTTTAGAACACAAAAACAAACGAAGACAACTCAATTTAAAATCAGGATAGTAAATAAAAAAGACATTAGCCCCAGAGGTCAAAATGGATTTAGATTTAGCCAAAGTCAATAACGACCTCCGGCATGAAAGGCCGGAGAGAATAATAGAATGGGCAGTTTCTATCAGTAAGCGCCCTATTTTAACTACTAACTTTGGGCCATATGAAGCAGCGTTACTCCACGAGTGCGTCAAATGTAAGCCCGATATCACAGTCATTTGGTGTGATTCAGGGTATAACACTGCTGAAACCTATCGCCATGCCGAAGAGTTGATTGCACGACTTAAACTCAATATTACTGTCTATCTGCCAACCAAATCAACGGCTCATAGAAATGCGGTTATGGGGTCAATCCCTGGTATTGATGACCCACGCCATACTGAATTTACGGAAGACGTAAAATTGGAACCTTTTCGCAGAGCCATGGCAGAGCATGACACCGATCTCTGGTTTACCAATGTGCGTAAAGGGCAGACGGAATTTAGAGATTCGCTAGATATTGCTACCGAATCTTCTCAAGGAATATTGAAGGTCAGCCCTTTTTTCTATTGGGCTGACGACGAATTANTTCAATATTTAGATAATAATNATCTCCCAAATGAAACAAATTACTTTGATCCNACTAAAGTTCTTNANCATAGGGAGTGNGGTCTGCATACAGATTGAATTTATGACGCTTTAATACGTGCNTCTATATTNAAACGGGCAATCTTAGGGATGGATTTCTTTCTTCATATTTTGGCAGGTGCATCAGTGGGCTTCGCGATTGGCGTAACCGGTGTTGGTGGCGGNTCCTTAATGACACCACTTCTCTTAGTCTTTGGCTACCCAGCGCCGGTTGCTATAGGAACGGATCTTTTATACGCAGCTATCACGAAAGCAAATGGGGCCTATGCTCATCACAGAAGGGGTAATGTCGACTGGAAAATCGTTATTCTTCTCGCAAGTGGAAGTATACCTGTNTCTATATGCCTACATATATTTTTTCTAGATATANGNTTTCAGAACTCACCGCAATTTGAAGAACTCNTAACAAAAAGCTTAGGTATGATGTTAGTTGTTACTAGTATCATATTGATATTTAAGGATTATATAAGAAAAAAATCAATTGAAGAAATACCAGGTTTTCTCATGATCCCGCTCCATAGGCAACGTTCCACAATAACTTGGGTGATGGGCTTGCTACTTGGTATCTGTGTAACTCTATCTTCTGTAGGTGCAGGCGCATTCGGTGCTGCGATTCTGNTGACTATTTATTCACAAAAATCTGTAGTANGAATCATAGGNACTGACATAGCGCACGCAGTTCCNTTGACTTTTATTGCTGGGTTAGGATACTTATTTAGCGGGTTTGTGGACAGCGNATTACTTGTTAGCTTATTGATAGGTTCGCTACCGGCTATNCACTTNGGCTCGAAGGTTAGTACGAAAGTGCCNGATAAAATCTTACAGCGTGTATTAGCGGTTATCCTGTTTACACTCGGCGTGATTTATAGCCTCTAATCTAATTAATCATTAGCTACTCCGCTGGGAACATGTCCCGTTGTAACGTGGTTCCGTGCTGATTCGCAATGGACTTGCTGGTCATCAAAGAAGACATCAGCATCGAAGGCCTTAAGGAATTCTCCTTTTTCAAGACCGCCAAGAAATAAAGACTCATCAATCCTGATATTCCATGCCCTAAGAGTCTTTATAACCCTCTCATGAGCGGGTGCTGACCTCGCCGTAACAAGGCAAGTCCGAATTGGAGCTTTTCCGTTAGGGAAGGCCTGCTGTATCTGTTGTAACGAAAAAAGAAATGGCCTGAAAGGCCCTCCTTCTAAGGGTTTATCAGCAGCCTCTCTCTCATTTTCTGAGAATGCCTTGAGCCCCGAATCTTTAAAAATCTTTTCCGACTCATCGGAGAATAAAACCGAATCTCCGTCAAAAGCTATTTTCAAGACCTTTGATGACGAACTTCGTTGTTTTGAAGGTAATATAGTCGCAGCAGCAACACCTCGATCTAACGCGGCTCTGACATCAACACCATCTGCAGACAAAAAGAGGTGGCAATTGAACGCATTGACGTAGCTATATGGGTAATTCCCCCCAGTAAATGCAGCTCTTGAAATGTCCAGTTTATAGTGTTGAATCGAGTTAAATATCCTTAGTCCAGTATCTGCTGAGTTTCTTGACAAAAGAATGACTTGGACNGGTCTGTCATTTAGGGAATTGTTTAAAGCGAGAAGCTTTTTGACGAGCTCGAAAGCAAAACCTTCTTTCAAAGGCAGCCCTTCTCGTGAGATCTGATACTCTTTGTAAGCATCAAGCCCCTGTTCTTCATAGACTCGATGACTATCAGTCATATCAAATAATGCGCGTGATGATATGCCTATAACTAACTGTTTTAATTTACTATTAATAGTCATACCTTTAAGATTTTTATGTCCTTTAAACATAAAAAGTATTANATTGCTCCTTTATTTGATTTCGAATTNAGCNCCAGTACCCTCTAACCCGCAATATCCATTAGGATTCTTTCCTAAATATTGTTGGTGATAAGTTTCTGCATAATAAAATCTCTCTAAANTNTTGATTTCAGTAGTAATTNAAGGGTATTTATTTTCTGTCAAACTATTTTGAAAGAACTCCAAACTATCTTNAGCTTCTATAAGTTGGTCCTCACTATCACCATAAATNGCGGACCTATACTGTGTACCGACATCATTACCCTGCCTCATTCCTTCNGTGGGGTTATGTGATTCCCAGAAAACTTTGAGTAGCTCCTTGTAAGATATATCTGATGGATCAAAGAAAACTAACACAACCTCGGTATGGCCGGTTTGTCCNGAACAAACATCTTCATATGAGGGGTTTGCNGTTATTCCACCAGCATAACCAACNGCNGTGCTGTAAACGCCTGGNAGTGACCAAAAGAGCCTCTCAGCCCCCCAGAAACAACCCATTCCAAATACGGCTTTCTCAATATGGTCCGGTACCGGCTCTACAATGGTATTTCGCAAAATGTAATGATTAGGATCAACACGTATCGGTGAAGATCTATCAGGCAGAGCGGTTGCCCTGTCAGGTAATTCTACTGATTTACTAACAAATCCAAACAAACTCATTGTTTTACCTTTACTTGCTCTAGTTGAATGATGACAGTTATTACGGCATGATTCCAAAGGTTTAGGAACAAGCCAAGCTTTGTTATTTCAAAAATAAACCGTTTAATTCGATACTAAATTATTTCTTAGAATTGATTCAAAATAAAAGTAAATTATGAAAATATATTGTCAGGTCTCATCGTGCTCTACTATGTTACAGGTTTTAGTTTTAATTGGACTTCTCTTTTCAAAGCTTACCTTGGCTAACAATCAGATAATAACCGGAGCTTTAACTAAAACCGAATCTTCCTCTNTATTAAATATGGAACTAAACCAAGACAAACTAGCGAACAATGACATTCTTCCTTTTAGAATTGAAGTAGACGACTCCGCAATCGAAGACCTTCAATCTCGATTAGCTAAAACCCGTCTACCTGACCAATTAAACGATATCAGCTGGGAATATGGTACAGAGCTTTCATTAATGAACCAGTTAATAAANTACTGGACTGAGGAATTCGATTGGAGAGCACAAGAANCATTACTTAANCAATTTGATCAGTATACAACCGAAGTGGAGAATTTAAGNCTGCACTTCATTCATCANCGTTCNCAGAATCCTGATGCNATACCCTTGATGATCGTNCATGGGTGGCCAGGATCAATATCTGAATTTTANAAAATAATAGACCCACTTGCTAATCCGCTTGAGCACGGNNGTGATATATCAGACTCATTTCACGTAATAGCTCCCTCACTTCCGGGTTTCGGTTTCTCGGAAGCGCCTTCCGAAACCGGTTACTCCCCCGAGAGAATTGCCCTCATGTTAGCGCAACTGATGCAAAAGTTAGGGTATGAAAGATACGCCATTGCCGGCGGAGACTGGGGCGCAATCATAAACCGTCACCTAGCTAATCATTTTCCTGAAAGACTAATTGGCTTGCATTCAAACATGATAATTGCCTCACCTCCGACTGACAGCCAAAAAAGAGCTGAGATCACCGAAGATGAGCAAAGTACAAGATCAGCTAGGCAGGCATACATGCTAAATGAAGTAGCGTATCAACAAATACAAGGAACTAAACCCCAATCCCTTGGCTATGGTCTTGCGGACTCTCCTTCTGGTCTAGCCGCATGGATTTTAGAGAAATTTCACGGTTGGACTGATATGCCTCAAGGAAACGACGGAGATTTAACCGATCATTTTAGTTTTGATGAGTTGTTAACTAATATATCTATCTACTGGTTTACGAATACGATTACTTCCTCGACAAGAATTTATTATGAGAATCGAAACACGCAACAAATCAAGCCGATGGAATTTATAAACGTTCCAACTGGCGCCGCAATATTTCCAGCTGAAATATTCATAACACCAAGAGCCTGGGCTGAAGAATCCTATGACTTAAGACACTGGACGGTGATGGACGAAGGAGGCCATTTCGCAGCCTTGGAAAAGCCTGAGTTATACATTCAGGATCTTCGCAAATTCTTTCGATTATTACGCTAGATTAGCTCTAACTAATTGACAATAAAACAAGAATTACAGAGAGAAAATGACAACTTTAAAACCTATTGATAGTGGGCTATTAAGCTGGATAGAGAGGTCAGGAAATAAATTGCCTGATCCTGTATTTATATTTGTTTGGTGTATTTCTATAATTGTAATTTTAAGCATAGTAGCAAATTTTTTTGGCATTTCAGCCTTGCACCCCACACTCCTTGACGAAAGAGGAAATCAGGTCATGATTTACGCAGAGAGTTTGCTTTCTGCACCTAACATTCAAAGACTTCTCGTCGATATGCCATCGACCTTCACCGACTTTCATCCACTCGGCTATGTTTTGGTGGTGATGCTTGGCGCGGGAGTGGCGGAGCGATCAGGTCTATTTGCGACCGCAATGAGTGCCGGAATGTCTAAGGCTCCAAAGTATCTTTTGACTCCTTCTGTAGCATTTATTGGTATGTTGGGAAATCTCGCAGCAGATGCCGCTTACGTGGTCCTGATTCCGCTAGCAGGTGTTGTTTTTGCCGCCGCAAACAGACACCCAATTGCGGGAATCGCTGCAGCTTTCGCCGGCGTTTCTGGAGGCTTTTCTGCTAACTTAATCCCAGGTCAACTGGAACCATTACTTTTTGGCATTACAGAAGCTGCCGCTGAAACACTCGATCCTTCTTGGAATGCAAATATGGTAGGTAATTGGTATTTCATTAGTGTGATGACTTTCGTCTTCTTGCCGGTAATATGGTACGTAACAGACAAAATTATAGAACCCCGCCTTAATGCAAATATGCCGAGCAACGGAATAAGTGAGAGTGCCGGTATCGTAAAACCATCCAATTCAGCGCTCAACGAAAATGAAATCAAAGGTCTAAAACAAAGTGGGCTGGCATTGATTGGCGTTTTATTTTTGTGGTTTCTTTTATGTGTAGCACCTGGTACACCTCTTATAAACAATGCCGAGACTGGTGTTGCCAAATTTAACCCACTCCTTCAATCTTTGGTAGCTGGATTTTTTATTCTCTTCCTAGCAGTCGGGTGGGCCTATGGTCGTGGTTCCGGAACTATAAAGAATCATAGAGATGTTGTTCAAATGATGAGCGAGTCAATGNCTGACTTANCTTATTATTTAGTTCTTGCATTCACTGCAGCACATTTCGTTGCGATGTTTAATTGGTCAAATCTAGGTCTCATATTCGCAATCAATGGCGCNTCCNTTCTTCAAAATTCAAATTTACCCGACGCGCTTTTACTGTCACTAGTTATTTTATTTGGCTCAATCATTAATCTATTTATTGGATCCGCTAGTGCTAAATGGGCGCTTTTAGCCCCAGTTCTAGTACCGATGTTGATGCTCCTTGGAATAAGTCCCGAGATGAGCACAGCCGCATATAGAGTCGGAGATGGNGCAACTAATATAATTACACCGTTGATGCCTTATTTCCCTCTAATCTTGATATTTTGTCAACGATGGCAAAAAGAATTCGGAATCGGTAGTCTNGCTGCGACAATGCTTCCNTACTCTATATCTCTATTANTTGCCGGNTTNCTCATGACAGNGTTGTGGGTAATNTTTTCACTCCCTTTGGGNCCNAATGCACCACTCGAATTNAGTTTATAGTTTNAGCTTGCTATGAGAATNAATTACACGACTTGGTTTAAGATNTTTACTAAATTTTTTGTTAGCTTTANGTTGGTTTTTNNATCNCTGTCTTTATCCTCCCANGAAATAGNCTATCCTGAGTCATTTGATAAGCCCATGAAGCTTTTTCCTGAAGCTATGGGGAANTTTAATTTTCCGATTTCTTCCTCAAGCACATTGGCTCAAGAGTACTTTAACCAAGGCTTTCAACTAATGTATGCATTCGCAAAAGAAGATGCTGCTCGATCATTTCGGGCNTCACATTTAGCAGANCCCAACTGTGCCATNTGCTGGTGGGGTGAAGCTTGGGCTTGGGGGTCTTATTTAAANGGCGCAATGACAACCNCTCAAGCNCCTNGAGCATACCTTGCGCTTCAAGAATCCCTAAAGAGACTNGAGCATGCAAACCAAAAAGAANCNGACATGATTGAGACATTGAGAACACGTTACGTAGAAGATTTTAAGCCTCAAAATCGACGAGAGCAGGATCAGGCCTATTCTGATGCTATGGCTGATTTGGCCCGCAAGTATCCGGACGATCTAAATATTGTGACGCTATACGCAGATTCTCTTTTTCTGTTAGAGGAGAGGCGCGGTTATAGGAGCCTTGATGATCAGAATGTGATACGTCTACACAATGTTTTATTATCAGTATTAGATAGGGATATAACACACCCGGGGGCCTGTCATCTGTTGGTTCACGCCACCGAATCCACACCAACACCCGAATTAGCGGCACCTTGTGCAGAGCACTTAGGTAATTCAATACCTGGTGCGAGTCACATCAACCATATGCCAAGCCATACCTGGAATGAAATGGGCCTTTGGCAAGAAGCAGTGCGTTCCAACACAATAGCTTGGCATTCTGATCAAAAAGCTGCTTATGGAAAAGGTTTTGCTATTTACCCAACACATAATCTAACCATGCTCTATTATGCTGCAAGCATGGGCGGACAGAGCGCTTCTGCAATTCAGGCTGCAAAGGATCTAGCTAAATTAAATGGAAATACTGCTATGTTGTCGCTAGCGCTGATTAGATTCGGACGTTTTGACGAAGTACTTCAATTAGATTCTCAACCGAATGGTGAGATTAATAATAGTATGTATGATTTTGCCAAAGGTTATGCGTCACTTAAACAAGGAAACATCGACTCGGCGAGAAGCATTATCAACTCATTATGGGACCTTACTAATGAAACTACCGCAAGGTTCAGATTCCATGATGGAAAAGATATTGTCGGGACAATGGCGGGTATCCTCGAGGGGGAATTAGCATGGTACGAAGGCAACATGGAAGCAGCTATAAATTCATTCAAGAAAGCCACAGAATATTACGATAATCTAAATTATGATGAACCCGAACCGCTTCCCTTTTCCCCCCGTCACTGGCTTGGTGCGGCATATTCGGAAATTGGCGCGTACTCAAATGCCTTGGAGCAGTACAACACGGATCTAGTCGAGCATCCTCATAATATATGGGGCCTTTGGGGTGTTAGAGAAGCATTGGCGAACCTGGATAGGAATGACCCGAACATAAACAACGAATTAGAGAAAGCCTTTTCATTTTCAGATATTTGGTTACCAAACACTAAGCTGTAACCTAAGCAGAATTCCTCGAAGCATTGATATTTCCAATGAGACTTCGAATCACCATATTTTCAAAAAGCGTGATCTCGTCATGGCTGTTTGGACACGTTTCTTTAAGGGCTCTTATTTTGATCAAAGCAAATTGTTGAATGACCAANAGTGGGAGAACCACTCTTTGTCTTAATGAAATACTCGACCNACTTCCCGGATGGTCNTCCAATAAAACAGATTGACCAGATACTTTGAGGGTCATTTCTTTACTCAGTTTAAATTCGGTATAGATGTCATTCCAAAACTCACCAAACACTGGATCATCTTTCATATATCGNGTTAAAGCAAAGTTTGCTTTACTCATACTCTGCATGCTATTNGCAAGAAGTGCTCTGAAAAATTCAGAACTATTATATAGCTCTATACATTCGTTAAGTTTATTGGCCTCCTCCATATTTTTCAAAGCTGTGCCTATACCAAAATACCCAGGCACATTCTGCTTTAACTGNCCCCATGCGCCCACGAAGGGGATTGCTCTTAAATCCTCAAAAACTAANTCCTCCTTTGAATTTCTTGATACCGGCCGACTNCCTATATTGGACTGCCCATAGTAATTCAGNGTACTCATTTCATTGAGATACCTTAAGAATAAAGGATGTGATTTAAAATCCAGATATTTTTTGTGAGCATTGNTTGCTAAATTATCGAGAAGCTGTCTCTCAGNCTCACTTAACTCTTTTTCTGGACGATCTTCTAAGTTATTTTCTAATCCAGCAGCNATTAANTGCCTCANGTTATGTATCGCCCCGATTTCCGTTCCATAATACGAACTAATTGTTTGTCCTTGNACCGTTAACTGAATCTGATTNGCTTCGATATTTTTNCCAAGTGAGGAGTAAAATTTATAAGTACTTCCNCCTCCTCTCGCNGGAGGCCCACCCCGACCATCAAAGAAACAGGCTTCAACATCATACTGGCGAGATACTCGAGTCAAGGATTCCTTTGCCGAGTAGATAGCCCAGTTAGCCATTAAATAGCCACCATCNTTCGTGCCGTCAGAAAAGCCTAGCATCATGGTTTGTTTATTTGTTCTTCGCTCTAAATGCTGACGGTAATTAACCGACTCATAAAGAGTACGCATACTCTTCTCTGAGCATTTTAAGTCAGATATTGTTTCAAAGAGAGGGATAATATCTACACTNAGATCTCTGTTATTCCAACCACATAATCGAAACAGTGCAAACAACCTTGCGACGTCAATTGCTCCCCGGCAATTGCTAATAATATATCGATGACAAGACTGCTCTCCATTCGCACTTTGAATCTCTCCAATAGCATNCAGAGACTCTAGAGTGTCCTTACTAANAACATTGTCAATCTGGGCTAGATTTACTGACCCNTCTATAGATAACAAACTTTCTATTTGCTCTAATTCATCTAGATTATCAAAAGTGACGGGTTTTAATTCTGGTTGGTGCGAAAATACATCTAACAGCGTCCTATANATAACTCGAGAGTCCTGACGAATGTCTAAACTCGCAAAATANAAACCAAACGCGTTAATCTTTCTCTTAAACGANTCAATTTTNTCTACAAACAACCCTTGAAAATCGTTTTCTAAGATTATTTTTATTGAGTCCAATTCTTCGATTAATTTGCCTGGGTTCGTATAACACTGTTCGATCTGATTTGTCAGTTCCAGATGAAGTTGATTCTCGATATCTTCAATTTTTTGAATAACCCCAGTGAAACTTAANCNTCTTCGCAGNGATCTAACTTCTCCNTGATAGCACTCGATTATACGAGCCCTNAGTTTAGCAGCAACACTTCTCGTTATTTTTGATGTTACATATGGGTTTCCATCTCTGTCCCCTCCTGGCCAGAANCCAATATTGATGAGGGNCTCTTGCTCANCCCTATAACTCAGATANTCATCAAGATAATCAAATATATGTCCTATAGACTGATAAAACACATTACTTAAGTACCAAGATAGTTGAAGCGCTTCATCTAAAGGGGATGGCTTCTCTTTCTGAAAAAANGGNGTATTACCTAGTTGTTGCAACAGCTGTCTAGCCATTTCAATATCATTTGATTGAATGGCATCAGTCAAATCCGTAATTATTGCTAAGACCGCGCCCGGATAAAATTGCGTTGGATGTGCTGTTAAAATTACTCTAGCTGAGAATTTTGAAAAAATTCCTCTTAACTCACTCTGTAGATTGAGAGATTCTGCCCGCTCAATTAATTGTCTTAACTTATTGGACTCTTCGGTACGATGAATCTCCTTATATGCCGAGTCTTCGAGAGCGTCGATNAGCACNACNTGGCGTTCAACATATTGAATAATTTTAAACAGGAATTTTNGTTTTTCCGTATCAGTNAAGTTTGGACGATGAGAANTAAAAAACTCCTCCAATATTTCCTCGGGAGTCTTCTCTTCTAATAACCCTTTGCGGCTTGTTTCCTCAAGTAAAGGCAAGAGTAGTCCAATNTCTTCAACCGTATCTAGAGGAAGCGTTAAAAATAAACTGTTATATAGTTGATATTTTAGTTCAACTAAATTTTCGTAATGATCTTCTACTCGTAACTCTNNCATAAGAATTTAGATGTAATGGTNCGTNAACANATATGNCAANATTCCTATTCTACCCTGAAAATAAGTTTTAGGCCTTACGACATTTGTANTGTTACAATTTGCGNTGATTNTAGATTTTGNTTCAACGANCCCTAATTGTTTTAAGCACACTTAAAGTGAACTATCGAATATGTTTAAAAATGTAGCTAATTTTTTGTTAAAGATGCCAATTTATCTCCTCCTATGTATGCCCCTGTTTGCGCAAACAGAAATATCTAGCAATGCTGAATCAAACCAATTTGCCTGGAATCTAGTAATTGCACTAATTGTAATCGTGTTTACCACNGCTAGCGCAGCTCTCCCTATAGCAGCGGCTAGACAATGGCAGCATTCCTGGTCACTTGCGGCAAAATTTCCCCTTTTCATCCTTGCCGTCTGGATTCTCATTATTGTTATCGCGAAATTTCAGTCCATTGACGCACATCGCCTTTGGTCATTCGAACTTTTTGCTTGGGCAATGCTCAATATGGTCTACATGGTTACAGTAATGACTATAAAAAGAATTATCGAAAAAAATGATGAAAATGCTCTATCAAACCGGAAAGGTTAATTNACCCAAGCTTCATACCCGCCATCTAAGCTNTACACGTCTCCGAAACCTTGTTCAACAAGATGAGCNGCAACACCTTGACTCGTAATACCGTGATAGCAGTAAACAATTATCGACTCTTCTGAATCTGCGGACTGCAGAAATTCCGAAAAATTTGTATTGTCTATATGCAGAGCCGATTTGATATGGCCCTCGTTAAATGACCTTTNGTCTCTTATATCTANGATCTTNACTAAGTTTTCAGGAGAGCCGTCACTCTTAAAAAATCTTGATTTTNCNTCTTCGACACTAATTCTCTGAAAATTCATTNTAAATACCAATTACANTAATAATTTNATTTTTCTNGTTTAGAGTATGATCCAACCNATAACTAAAAACCCAANACTAGCAAGNAATCCGCAAATTAGAGCATAGGGAAGCTGAGTTCTTACGTGCTCGATGTGGTTTGACCCTGATGCAAGGGATGCTACAACAGTCGTATCGCTTATGGGAGATGAGTGGTCACCAAATACAGAACCTGATAAGACTGCTGCTAAGAAAAGTGATGCCTGTGAATCTAACTCCAATGCAATCTGAAGAGCAATGGGGATCATTATCGCAAAAGTTCCCCAACTAGAACCAATAGAAAATGCAATAAAACTTGAGAGTACGAACAATAGTGGNAATAAAAGAACAACACTCACATTATTTTCNGCTATNGCCGCNGCATAGGTTGCGGCACCAAGTAAACCCGCGANATCACCCAAGGCCAAAGCAAAGAGTAATATGACCGCAATCGGAAGAAAATCGCCAGCCCCCTTCAAAAAAACACGCATTAGTATATCAAGATTACTTTTACCGCCGAAAAGTGCAAGTAACCAACAGACTAATAGAGCCATGAGAACGGACCATAGAACTGAGGTTGACCCTGAACCTTCGATAAAATTACCGTTACCAGTGATATAGAGGGAAATTGGCATAGAAAGTAATAAGGCGCCGATTGGTATTAACATGTAACGCGCCTGACCACTTTCTATGTCTTCTGTTTTGAGTGATTTAGTCTCTTCTGCATCAACCCAAGANTTCCTACCAGCGTCAGTTCTTTTTTGGGCGGATCTCATAGGACCAAGATTGATATTGAAAATAATTACGCATGCAGAAAATAAAATCACGAATATTGGATACAAATTAAANGGTATAGCGTAAACGAAAACCTCAAGCGGGTTCTCAACNTTTGAGGCACTAGCCAGACCAATAATTAGAGCACCCCAAGCGTTAAACGGAATCATAATACAGACNGGAGAAGAGGTTGAATCAATAATATANGCAAGCTTTTCTCGGGCAATTTTAAATTTGTCAAATAGCGGTCGTGAAATTGCNCCNGCCACTAATAACGTGATGTTTGATTCAATGAAAACAAAAATTCCGACAAAATAAGCTAACCATTCCGCTTTGATTTTAGAATCAACCCACGTTTTCTGATTCAAATATGAAATTAATCCCGAAACTCCGCCCAGTCTTTCGATCGTAGTTATCAATCCGCCGATTATAAGGGTAAATAAGAGAACGCGTGTATCTGAAGCGTCCATAAATACATTGATAAGGCTATCTATACCTTCCGCAAAGCCTACAATAGGATTAANATTATTAAGAAGAGAATTACCTAACCAGATCCCGGCGCCGAGAGAGACAATGACCTGCCTAGTGGCGATAGCCAAAACTATAGCTATTATTGAAGGGAGTAATGAAAAAAAACTGGGTTCATACATATTTTTCTCAGTGAACCGAACAGAAGTTCTAAACGTTTATTAATACAGAATACTTTTTCGAGCATTAACAATGATAAAAAAGCTACTCCTAACAATATACATCCTAACACTCACTCAAACCTCGATGGCTCTTGAAAAACCAAAGTATGAAGTATTATATGAGGACGGCAACATAGAATACAGGCTATACGAGTCGTATCTGGTAGCACAAACCGACGTAGTCGTTGAGGGCAGCTACAATTCTGCTTCAAACGAGGGTTTCAGGCGACTCTTTAAATATATTACCGGTGATAACACTTCCGGAAGCGATATCGCAATGACCGCCCCTGTGCAGATGAATATGGCAGATACTGGTCAGAAGATCGCTATGACCGCACCTGTTCAGCAAGTAGCTACCGACAATTCTCTGAACGTGGCATTTATGCTTCCGAGCAAGTTCAGCATGGAAACCTCTCCGGTTCCAACCGATGACAGAGTTTCGANNAAACAGATACCTGCACGGATAATGGCGGTCATTAGATACTCNGGAAGATGGACCGAAAANAATAGNTCGAAATATGAATTCAGNCTACGCGAGAATTTAAANNCTCACGGTATAAGNNCTNTTTCTGGNGCTGAAANNGCNGCATATAANCCACCATTTACNCCGCCTTTTATGAGGCGTAACGAGATCATGCTTGAGGTTGAGCGCCACCCGAATTCGTAATAAATCAAATATATTGGACTATCAGGGCATTCAACTCAGTGAACCTTTATTTATCCCTCTCCGTCATCAAAATCGTTTTTTTCTTCTCTGAAAGCTCAATATAACGGGCAAGTCGTTGACGTTTTCTGGCGAAATATGTAATCGTAGTTGTTTTGCTGGGGAGATTCTTTATGAACTGGAATGCCATCGGAGCTATCGGTGAAATAATTAGCGCTTTAGTGGTTGCGTTGACTTTGGGGTACTTCGCCATTCAAGTTCGGGCGGCTAAGGATGCAGCTGCAGATGCAAATCGATTAGAAAGGGCAAAAGGCGTACGCGAAATGATGCTAGCGACATCCCTAAATAACGAATTTAGGAAGACACTCACTAAGGGGCTTAATTTAGAAAGTTATTACGAGAAACTAGGTGAAGATCTTAAAATGTCTCCTCATGAAGCATCTAGTTTTGATTGGGCTATGCTCTACTGGTTCTGGCTCCACTGGGGGCAATTTGCGTCTGAGACACGAAGTACAGATGTAGAAGAATTAACTAATGTAGTTCAACAATTTTATACTAATCCCGGTGTCAAAAAGTGCTGGGAAAACAGTCCATGGGCAAAACCGGCTTTAGAACAGAATTTCGTATCTTTCGTTGACAAGATTCTTAGTAGAACAACTAATTAAGAAACACTGCACAACATTTACGCTTTGAAAATATCATGGATAAGGATAGGTTTATCGAGCCTTAGTTGCTCAAGAAAATATATCAAATGTTTCAAAATCACCATTAAGAATCTTTGAACCACCTCCATGATCTAACCATCCGCTTATCAGCGTCTGGTAGACGCGCCTAAAGTCGGTCGTGTAAGCAAGGTTATCGCCCTTTGCGAGATTAGTTAGGCTAGGCACGTCACCATAATGCCCACCTTTAACACCGTTACCCACGACAAACATTACGTTTGCAGCCCCATGGTCAGTGCCCAAAGTCACATTTTCGGGAACACGTCTTCCAAACTCCGAGAAAATCATCAAGGCAACATCGTTAGCTCTGCCAATTCTTTCCAAATCTCTAATAAACGCAGAAACGGCATCTGACGTATAAGTTAGCAATCGTCTGTGAACATTATTTTGAAATACATGAGTGTCAAATGCATTATTTCTATAAGATACGTAGTAGAGCTTTGTAGGCATACCCGAATCAATTAGCGAAACAACCTTTGGGAGATCAAGGGAGTTAACACCATAGTCAACCGGTGAGTTGTAATTCCCCCAGGCATCTCTTACTAATTCCGATGCATCATTTGCACTTCTTGCTATATTAAGTAGAAATCTCCTTGAAGGATTATCGACATCTCCGATATCTGGAACACGCGATAGAGCTTCTGTTTCCTCAAAAAACGCCTCACGCATAAATCGACTGGGTTGGTCAAAGACAACCGGAACGTGCTGTTTACTCCTCACGGCTAAAGATTGTCGTGCCGCAACATTAACCAGAAAGTTTGACGATCCAGAGGGATCTAAGTTATCTGCTAGACGCCCTACCCATCCGTATTCTTGCCCACTATTTGGTGCTGCGGTGTGCCAGTAGGCCATAGAGGTGAAATGTGAATATGATGGATTCTCATACCCGCACCCGTGCAAAATTGCCATCTTTCCATCTTTGAACAATCTTTCAAAGCCTGCCATACCGGGGTTTAAGCCAAAGTGATCATCCAATATTCTCAACTGATTTTTGGGTAAACCAATCTCAGGTCTATGCTGGTAATATGCATCATCCGCATAGGGAACAACGGTGTTTAAACCATCATTACCCCCAGACAACTCCAAAATCACCAAGATTTTCCCATTCGCCTCTGCTAGAGCCGCGGCCTCGGCGACTCGAGATAAAGCAGAGGGCTTGAGTATTGAAGCCCCAATGCCCGCAATTCCGAGTCCTGCCATTCCTTTTTGTAGAATCTCTCTTCGGTTTATTGTTTTACTCAAAGTGGATTTTAGAGTCATAATTTCATGTTCTCTTATGTTAGGTCTTATTCTAACTAAGTTGATATTCAGGTTGGCTTAATAATAAATGTAACGTCATCCGCAAAGAATCCTCCATATAAGATTGTGCCTCCAGAATATTTACTGTACCAAGATCATCAGTTAAAAATTCGANCAACATAGCTCTAGAGTCAGCTCCTGGCGCGACACGCATAAATCTCTGAATGAAGTAATCTATCACCTCAGATGTGGTTGTTATCTCTTGCTTCAAAACCATAGAACTTAAATTAATCTGTGCGGTATGACGNGATATGGGTTTGACTCTTTGTATNGCCATCTGCCAACCTCGAAAGCTTCCATAACGAGTNTTAAAATCTTCATCACGATCCGCCAACATATTTGACTCCGCCATAACTTGGCCTTCACCTATGCTAGACGGTTGAGTGGCAGCAGTTATATCTAAACCTTCACGAACTCTTCGAGCTACGCTCTGTATTTCTCGACTACCATTCATTCTATCTGGAGGCACAAAGTTAATATCAGGGAATAAAACATCTCTTGCAAAATTACCTCTTTCCAATAAAAGTCCAGGCGTAATCCAACTTCGCCCTCCTGCCCATCCTGCAACTGTCGGAGGCCTAAAAAGAGTTTGCCCGAGCGAACTTGTAGCCTGGTTAAAATCAGGAACACCCGGCACACCTGCTAAACCTAACTTTATATATGTTGAAACAGCTAATTCGACTGGGCTCTTAATATGTGTGCCTACACTTGCCTCACTATAAAAATCCTTTGATAGAAAAACAGTTTCAAGAAACACAGAAACATTATAATCAGCTTCTCGTAAAACTTTTCCAAGTTGCCTCTTAAAATCAGAGTCTAAACTTTCCCTTACAAAAAATTGATAGATTTTACCGCCCATATACTCAGCGGTAACTGGCTGCTCCATAATTATGTCGATAATATCGACTCCGTCAAAATTCCCCGTTTGACCAAGGAAATTTTTCTGATCGGTATCGTGATCTTCCCCATTAACTACAAACGTAAGCCCATCGTAATTCCATCCAGTAAACGCCCTCGCAGCTTCTCGAATATCTTCTTCAGAATAGTTGCCAACACCCATGGTAAAGAGCTCCATTATCTCTCTTGCGAAATTTTCATTAGGAGCACCTTTAACATTTACGCCAGCATCGAGAAAAGCCAACATCGCGGGATCTTGAGCAACGGCAACCATCAGATCTCTAAAATTACCCATACCCATCTCATGAAACAGCTCCAATTCTTTCAAAAGTTTTCGATAATCCCTTACCTTACTTTCATTTATCGCATAATGACCGTGCCAAAATAGTGCCATCTTTTCCTGGAGAGGATTTTCAGAATCCACCATTCGATTCGCCCACCAATATGAGACCCGATTGGTCTCCAGCACGCTTGCTCTCAACCAATAAAAGAACTTATTTACAACAGGCTGCAGTCGACGATTTCCGGTAGGCTTCACTTTTACGCCTAAAGCCTCACCATTAGCCTTAGCTAGGTCTGTGGTTGCGGGCCTACTGGGCGGAAACGGATCCAAACCGGCATCATAAATTCCAGAGTGTTCAAAGGAGTTTATATCTTGATTAGATTTCTCAAAGTACACCAAGCTTTTTATCGCCTGACTTGGAGTCATATTCGCAAGGCTTGATATCTCTTCGGGTGTACCGCCAAATCCCGCACGTTCTAGAAGATGGGCAGCTCGCTCGTAACTCCAGTCAATTTCAGAAATCGGCGAGAGATCGTTTACCCATGATAGGTAATTCCCATTTTGAGCCCCGACTTTGGCGACCAATAAAACCGTAAATAAAGTAAAGAGCGTTGATCTAGCAACACTTCTCCGTCTTAACATGAAATTGCTCCCATCCAAAAAGTCTAATTGACTGCAATTCATTAATAATATACGTAACCTACCCTCTTGGAAATGAGGAAATTGATTTGCGCTTTGTTAGTACATTGTCCGCTCGAGTCATATGTTTCTAGCTGGTAACAAAAGGAGCGAGATTGTCATGCTCATAATTTAATCTAATAGTTTAATAAATATATTTAACTTATTATATTATATAGTTTTTTAGATCTAATTTTTAAGAAACCTAATGAGTTCAGAACTAATAATTTCTGGTACTTCCTCGTGAGGGTTATGTCCGACCCCAGGAATTAGGAAAGTTTCTGCATTTGGGAAAACATTAGCCGCATTTTTTGCCTCGCTAGCAAAAGAGGGATAATCATCTTCACCTCCAATAATTAATGTCTTTGTTCTAATGTGCTGCCAGTCGTTAACTATTGTATCCATAGCCCTCATATGGCCCGTTATTTGGCTCACCTGCGCAAGACGAGGCCAATCCCCACTAAGTCTCTGGCCATAACGAATACGCATATGTTTTAAGAATGACGGTTGCCAGGTACTATAATTTTCATCTGCCCAACGTAGCAACGAAGCATATACCTCATCCATATCCGGATTTGAATTAATCTCTCCTGTCAGAGGCAGAAATCCTCGGCCTAGTCGTCTATCAGTTAAACCAACCTGATTCACGGTAACTAGGTGAGTAATTCGCTCTGGATAAAGAAATGCAAACCTGGTCACCATTTGCCCACCGATTGAGTGACCAACCAGAGCGGCCTCATCAATCCCCAGGTGATCCATTAATCGAGCTGTATTTGAAGCCCAAAGATTTATGCTGTACGGGATAATAGGCTTTGATGATTTTCCCCATCCCAGCCTGTCTTTCGCAATGACTCGAAAGCCGGCTGAAGAAAGAGCTTCAATTTGCTTATCCCAGTACCAGCCATAGTACAGGCCTCCGTGATGGAAAATTACAGTTTGCCCGTTAGGCTGCCCCTTTGGAGCTACATCCATATAGGCAACACGAACATTTTCACCATATACCGAGAAATTTAAATAATGCACTGGATATGGATATTCAACTGTCTCCATGTTTATGGAGACAGGACCCCAATGCTCCGGAGCAGTTGCAGGTGGAGACATTTGGCCCCGCAAAGATGAAGCAGAGGTAAGACTAAATATAAATAAAACACACCTCATGCTTATAGAAAAACGAATCCTCATAAATGCTCCAATTAATTATTCTAGTAAGTTAATTAACTATCCGAGGCTTATACTACCCGTTTATACCCTATTCTTGAACTCGTGTACCATCAATATAACGATGCCAGTATGCCCCCGCGAGACATATAGACTGATACAAGCGGCACTCTGAAGACATTCTATTAAATAATTCACTGTTAGGTATCGTAGCTTTATACTGATAATTGAGAATAGAAATATCGAGGAGAAAAGTAATGACAGAGAGATGGGATTATTATGTAAGTACCGTGATAGCCGATGAGAATGACAGAGTAAAAACCGCCGAAAAACTCGAAGTCATGATGAAAAAACAGGGAATATCAGGTTGGGAATTAGTAAATGTCATCCCCTTCGGAGCGAATTCTCTTTATGCTATTTACAAAAGGCCTCTAAAATAGCAGCAAGATTTTACTTAATTGGTAAACCGAATAGTTCTTTTTTTAGTAATGTTTGTAACTTAGATCTTTAATATGCTCTATATGAAAACCTTGAAATCCTTACTCGTTTTTTTATGCTTTTCGCAGCTTTCATACGCCACAGTATATTACTGCCAGGATAGCGGTTCGGTTGAATTAGACATGTTTACATCAGGAAGACCTAATAATATAACTGAGAGGGAAGAAGCCTACCGTTGGATTGTAGACACAAGTAGAGGTTGGAGACGTGCTGATATAACCTCATTCAGTGGCACCTGTGTCGTCGATAAAGGGTACACCGTATGTAAGGCAGACAGGCCGTATGGAGAGGCAATTTTTTCTATCCATCCCGACGACTCCAACTTTATTTTGATTTATGTAGACTACGGCATGGATTTATTGGCATTTGTAGGTAACTGTAATAAAGCATGAATTATATCTTCTACAAGATATCTGATTTATGAAAAAAACTTATACCCTAGTGTTCATCGCTCTTCTTTCGCAACTGGCGATCAATTGTTCACCGATTGAGTCTACAGTCTCGACTACATTGACTTCTACTTTTAAAGAATTGAACGACGGAATTTCTGATGATCTTGAAAAATTTGAGATAACGATGCGTTACTTCTCAAAAGATAATTTTATTGGTCGACCGATACCGGGTTATTACGCGAATAAGGCTTTTTTAACAAAAGAAGCTGCAGATGCCTTACTGCGCGCCCAGAGAGATTTTATCGAGCTAGGGTACAGGTTAAAAATATATGATGCCTATCGACCACAAACCGCAGTCAACTATTTCGCTGCATGGGCTACCGATTTAATGGATTCAAAGAATAAATTACAGTATTACCCCAATATTGATAAATCTCAACTCTTCGCTGAGGGATATATTGCAGCCAGATCTGGTCATTCTAGAGGATCGGCTGTTGACCTCACTCTAGTAGAAATTGAGAGTGGACGTGAAGTTGATATGGGATCACCGTGGGATTTCTTTGATCCAATTTCATGGGCTGAAAATAATCAAATTACCGACCAACAACAGGCTAACCGAAAACTTCTAGCAAATATTATGGTCACACATGGTTTCAAACCTTTAAAAGAAGAGTGGTGGCACTTCAGCTTTATTGCGGAACCTTTTCCGGAGACATATTTTGATTTTCCGATAAATTAATGGCAAAGTTTTCTCACGCTTAACACCATTTCTACTTAACTCTAATAGTCCATCTTAATTCATTCTTCTCTGAAAGAACTTCACAATCAGTTTCCATGATAATTTGACAAGAAATTATAGTGCCCCTCCAAATTTCAATCCAAGATTGAAGTAAGACATCACTATGTTGATGTCCGGAATTCTGAAGAAATTTTGGGATTGAATGGCGAATTACAGCGACTTTATGATCATCAGCATGGATAGAACATTCAATACTTAATCCAGTCATCATTGTAGCGAGAAACTCAGCAGATTCTTTCGGGCCGCCTTCTACCGCACCGATTTGTTTTGCTAATGACTGGTAGTACTGTGCACCTATTAGCCTCCCTACTCGCTCCCCATATTTCCTTGCCGTATCAATACCTGCAACTTCAATCAAGGCAAGCAAACTATTTTCAAAATAGCTAACTGAATAATTCCTCTTTGCTTCTACTAAACGACGTTTTCCCCATACTTCGTCGGACAATTTAGGCTGACTAGCAGATGAAAACTCTGGAACACGCTCGTTTGGAGAAAACCGCAAAAGCTGATTTGAAGACAACTTGTGATCGTATTCTTTAAAGTAACCACATAGCCCAAACTGCCCTGTCATGTCCTCTGAAACACAAACAAAGCCGAGATTAGGATTTCCTAAGCTAACACCATTATGAGCATACCAGCCTTTGAGATAACCTCGACTCACCTCAATTGGAATACCACACAGAGCTGCACCCGAATAAATCCAGCGAGGGTACCGAAAACGAACCCAAGCCTTTTTATTTGATTCTTCCATGTACTCCACAGATACTCCACCAATCGAGTTAGAAAGCACATGGTATCTTGCGCATGCTACGGCATCAGACAAGTCCTCTAAACCGAGTTTTGAAAAGCTTGATATAAATTTCTTCTCCTGAAGAGAGCGAAACAATAAGAAAGCCCAGTCAAATATTGTTTCCCTAGATTCTTCAAGCGCAATCATCAATTGCAGTCCTACAAAGTACTGATGATGAATCTCACCTTGCGCGCTAATAGCAGCCAATGCTTTATCTTCAACAATAAATTTGCCTGCTGTTATAGCTGAATCAAGCCATGGAGATTTAATACCCCTTTCTGTACCCCATATATATGCATATTCTGGCCTAACAGATCCAGATAAATCCATACTCCCTGAATCTACAAATTTTTCAGGATTGGATTTTTCATGATTTGAGCTTAACCATATACCTTTGATTCGATGGTACTCACTGATATCTGAACTGGTTGGTCGATCGCCATCCACTACTCGAATCAGTTTTTCTTCATCTGCTTCCATTGATTTAGGAATTAAGCCTGCCAGGATGTAACAAGCATCTAATTCAGGCCATTTATCACTAAGCAACCAATCTTCGAATTGAGCGATATATCCTTTATGCTCTGCAGCTCGTTTCCTTGATAAAGATTCATTATATTCCTTGAGAGTCAAACGACCCGGCGGGGTAGAACTTTTGGTGCTATAGGGTATAGCCTCTGATTCGTAATTTGTGACAGCGCTATCCTCAGCTGTTTTAGCGGTGCGTTCCCTGAATTTTTCTTCCTTAGCCATGATTGAATTTTTTTACTCTTCGTTTTTGTAATCGGAGGTATAAGAATATCTAGATATCTATAAGGTCATGAAATAAGTAATCCTTTGAATTGTCATTATCTCAAAACGTGCTAGGTACATTCCCAACTTTATGGCTCAGTTATAAGATAAAGACCAATAATGTCTTGGTCATTTCTTTATGTGATTGAATTACGCGATGAAAAGTGTACCAAAAGGATGCACAATCATACGAATTTCTTATTGTGCACTAATTAAGTGCAGATGAACCTTTTGAAATCTCATGACACAATAAAAAAGCCTATATGTGACAAATTCAACAAGTTGAATGAAGATATATTCATTATATTTTTCAATTAGTTAAGAAAAANATNGAAAATCTTAGTAGTCATAAGTGCAAAGGAGTAATAATTTGGCCCGAAAATTGAACATACAGAATCATGCTAAATCAAAGTTATTGCAAACACTCTNATATTATTGTCTTTAGTGACCTAGATGGAAGCTTATTAGATCCAATAACGTATTCTTTCAAAGGCGCGNAAACCGGGCTCGAATTCCTCAAAGAAAGAGATATTCTTCCTGTATTTGCCTCAAGCAAGACTGCTTCAGAAATATCAATTATCCAGCGTGAAAGTAACTGTAGCGGGCCGTTTATTTGCGAAAACGGCGGCGCGATAGTAGAAGGAGTATGCGAAAAGAATTCTGCAATAAAAATCTTTGGTCGACCACGAAGAACTTGGCTTTCTAAGTTACAATTATTGCGTGAGGGTTTAAAAATTAAGTTTCGTGGATTCTCTGATTGGTCCGTGTCGGCTTTACGAAGAGAAACTGGATTGTCTGAAATACAAGCACGTGCTGCTCAAGCTAGAGACTTTTCAGAGCCAATTCTCTGGGAAGATAGTGACGCTCAACTCGAACGTTTTAAAGTTGAGCTTGAGAGACTGAATCTCGTCGCAGAAGAAGGTGGTCGATTCCTAAGTATCCAAAGTAAATATGATAAAGGATCAGCCACTCGGTGGTGGAGATCCCAATATGGAAAACCNAACCCCCTGGTAATTGCTTTAGGCGACGGCCCAAATGACGAATCAATGCTTTCAGAAGCGGACATAGCTGTAGTGATCAAATCGTCCAAGTCNGACTCATTAAACATTCAAGGCCCAAGGAGAGTTATTTATACAGCAAATCGAGGGCCTGAAGGCTGGACTGAAGGGTTAATNGAGGCATTTTTCACAATGAGTTGCCACTCATCCATTGCGTTGAAGAGTGCATAATGGGTGATTTTCATCAAAATGGGTCTGTCAGTACGCTGCATAATTTAGGTCAGCGACCTGTAATTGAAATAGAGAAAGAACTAAGCACGTTTAAGAATACACGACCGATGGGTTTAGTGCTTCCATCCTTATTTTCAGAATTAGAGGGNCCTGCACTCTCTGGTATCGTTGATGAAATATCAAAAGTTCCTTACTTAGAGGAAATTGTAATAGGTCTAGATAACGCCAGCGAAGAGCAATTCAAATATGCGATAAAATATTTCGCAAAGTTACCTCACCATCATCGCATTCTCTGGAATGATGGCCCGCGCCTATCCAAAATAGATAAAAAGCTCAAAAGCATTGGTCTGGCACCCACTCATAAGGGTAAAGGTCGGAATGTTTGGTACTGCTATGGATATATTTTAGCTTCAGGNCGNTCGGAAGCTGTAGCACTCCATGACTGCGATATTTTAACCTACAACCGAAGTCTCTTAGCGCGATTNATTTATCCCATCGCAAATCCCAATTTTAGCTATGCTTTCTGCAAAGGNTACTACTCTCGAATTGCAGGAAACCGAATTTCNGGACGAGTTATGAGGCTATTTGTTACACCTCTCATTCGATCATTAAAAAAGGTGTGTGGAAATTCAGANTTTCTTGATTATATGGACAGTTTTCGTTANCCACTTGCAGGCGAATTCAGCATGCGAGCTTTTGTGATAAATGATCTTCGCATTCCAAGTGATTGGGGTTTAGAAATAGGCGTGCTTTCCGAGATGAAACGAAATTATGCAACAAACCGAATTTGCCAAGCTGATATTGCGGAAATTTATGACCATAAACATCAAGATTTATCCCTCGATGACCAAGAAAAAGGTCTTTCCCGAATGAGTGTAGACATAGCAAAAGCGTTCTTTCGCAAATTAGCAACAAACGGAGAAGTTTTTTCGTCCGAAATTTTTCGAACCATTAAAGCAACTTACTATAGATTGGCCCTTGACCTCATAGATACCTATCAAAATGACGCAATAATCAATGGGCTACACTACGACCGCCACACTGAGGAACAAGCTGTTGAATTGTTTGCGCAGAATCTAATGAATGCTGGGTGTCATTTTCTAGAACGACCCATGGATAAGCCTTTCATACCAAGCTGGAATCGAGTTATTAGCGCTATTCCAGACATCTTGGAGCAATTAAAAGAGGCCGTTGAGGATGATCAGGCAGAATACTATTCTAAATGTTAAATGCGATCGAGGAAAAAGCAAATCTTGAATTNGAGCTTCGTTCTCGNGTTTCAGAGCATCTGTCAATTATATACCCCAATTTAGATACCACTAGCCTAGCAGCAGATTTTATATCAGAAATGGGCATGGGTAGGCTCATTCAGAAACCAACTCCTCATAGGAATCACTGGGATCAAGGTGACGTAATTCTGATTACCTACGGTAACACCATAAAAAACGACAACGAACTCCCCCTNGTATCNTTAAGTAAATTTCTTGATAAATACCTNAAGGGCCATATCACTGCAGTTCATATACTCCCATTTTTTCCATTTAGCTCAGACGATGGATTCTCCGTAATTGACTACTCGACAGTTAATCCCTCTTTAGGCGACTGGGAACACATTGAATCAATCAGCAAGAAATACAAGCTCATGTCTGACATAGTTATCAATCATATCTCTAGCCGCAGTCGTTGGTTCGAAAACTATAAAAATGGACTAGATCCTGGAAAGAGTTATTTTATCGAAGCTAATCCAGATGATGCCTTTGACAAAGTCGTACGACCGAGGAATTCTTCGCTACTGACTCAAGTGAGAACTTACGATGGTGTAAAGCATGTTTGGAGCACTTTTAGTAATGATCAAATAGATTTAAATTTCAAAAATCCAGAAGTCCTCAGGGAATTTGTCCGAATTGTAAGAGACTATCTAAATCATGGAATCTCAATTTTTAGGATGGATGCTGTCCCATTTATATGGAAAGAGCCTAACACTTCGTGTACTAACCTAAACCAAACTCATGAAATAATAAAACTATTCCATACACTAATAGAATATTATTTCCCGAGCGCGCTACTTGTTTGCGAGAACAATGTTCCCAGTGAAGAAAATCTAGCCTACTTTGGTAATGCCAATGAGGCTCACATCATTTATAATTTTTCACTTCCGCCTCTACTCGTCTACACTTTGCTTTCTGGCGACTGCAATCACCTNAAACGCTGGATGATGAGTTTACCTCCAGCTCAGTCTGGGACTTCTTATCTAAATTTTATTGCCTCTCACGATGGTATAGGACTNCGACCACTGGATGGGTTAGTAACTAATGAAGAAATAAATAAGTTAGTAGAAAAGACCAAAAAATCGGGCGGAAAGGTGACCTATCGAAAATCTAGAGAGGGCTACGATAAGCCTTACGAATTAAATATTACCTTATATGATCTCCTTGAAAGCTCATTTGACGACACGTCTAGTTCCTTTGGAGTCGAACGTTTTCTTTGCGCTCATTCAATTATGCTTGCACTAGAAGGTATTCCGGCAATTTATATACAAAGTATTTTTGGATCTCGTAATGACTTACAAAGATATAAGCACACAATGCGAAACCGATCTATAAACAGGCATATATGGAATCAGCCTGAATTAGAGGTCGCTCTGCTCGACTCAGATTCAACTCACTATAAAATATTCATGGAATTAAGACGATTACTATCAATTAGAAAAAAACAGTCAGCATTCCATCCTAATGCTACGCAGTATACTTTGCATCTGGGTGACAATATTTTTGCGTTTTGGCGTCAAAGTATCAGTCGTGATCAAAGCATATTCTGCATAAGTAACATTAGCTCACACTATCAACGCGTGAATTTAAGGGAAATTAACTTGATTAATACTGATGAATGGCGAGATCTAATCAGCGATCGATATTATGCCAATATAAGCGANTCATTGAANTTAAAGCCTTATCAAGTTTTATGGATTTCAAACTAATTNCCAATTGGAGGCCNAAATAGATAATCAAACAGAACTTATNCTATAANCAAACATGTCATACGGAAAGAGATATACTTATTCNATAGTGGCAGTATCTGAAAGCGTTCTTTTTGAAAAGGTGATGAAATTACCCCTAAAAGAGAAAATAAGCTCTAAACGCTGACTACTTCCACTATCAAGATAAGCTACTACCCAATTCTGACGACCCCCGACTCGCGCAAGCTGCGCACTAGCTACTTCTCTTTCTAGCCAAAATGACTGCAATTTATCAGCTTTAACTAAATCTTCAAGTTTATTGGAGGCAGCTTCNATCGCTAAATTCTGATCGAATTGCACGGCCTCATCATGCCCCGGATGCGCGATTGCGATCACGGACAAAAGNAAACACCCANTCATTACTATCAATCGAAATAACAAAATTTCTATCCCAAAAGTCAGTTAGTTCTNTANAATAGACTACAAGTTACGTTANAGCACNCCNATTACATNATAANTACCCAATGTCTTCAANTGAACAACNATNTCTTCTTCCGTATCNTTTCGCCAGTACCAGCCGTGAGANCCTGCAAACGGNACAGTGATTGAGCCTCTTATGTTGTCCGTGNTTGAGACTCCATAGCTCTCAAAATAGCCGCTAGTATCTCCNTCTGGCTCGCCNTGCATATCAAAAAAAAGCGGTGATTCACTATTCCACTCATAAGTAATATTAGATTGAGCATTCAAGAAAAATTTGTACTCTAATCCATTACTTGCAGGAATCACAATATCCACTTCGTCTTGACGAAATTCCAACTCACCGTCACCGGAACGAACTATTATCTCTTGTTCACTCTCTTCAATATTTAATTCATCAAGACCAAGTATAGAGCCTAAGCCCGTTGGATCGATTCCGAATTCCGCGGGTAAAACAATAGTAATAAGAACCAACAACGCTATTACGAAAGCGACTGATGAAGCTATAAACAAATCAGAGTTAGATGGGACCTTCTTTTCAAAATGACTCATAATTCAAACAACCTTGCAGCACTCTCTTATATTCAATCTAGAATTTAGCTGATTTGGTAAATTCATCAAAATATTACACACTAAAATGTGAGATTGATGCCTTATCGTTTCAAAGAGGGCGTATGGGTTTTAACAAAGGGTACCAACGCATCAAGAATTTCAGGAAGGTAAGGTGCAAACTCCATCGATGAGTTCGAAATCAATGTTGTCGCCGCTCTTGTATTTGTAATGGGATGTAAATAGTCAATGTAAGAACCATGATGAAGAATGAGTGTCGCGGGAATTGCTAGCTCGATCAAATCATCGTCATAAACTCCCAATGCTACTTGATCACCTGTTGCTCGAAGGTGCTGGCCGGAGATTTTCATAGCAGACCGAAATTTATCAAAGTTTGAACTAAAGAAACGTTCCTTCTTCTCATCAGCGTTGCGTGCTAAATAAGCCTCCCAAAGGGGAGTTTCACTAAGTTCCTTCATACTCGTGATTGGTGACTCACTGATGTGTGCCATGGTGCTCAGTACTTCATCGTTCAGATACTTAAGGAAATATTCTTCGGCTAAGCGGGCGGACGCCAATGGTCCGCCCGTCAAAGGCGCAAGAACTAAAGAAGCTACATCTTTCGGATAGCGTGCTGCCACTATTAGGTTTGAGCGACCACCTGAAGACATACCATAAAGAGATGCCGGACGAACCTCAAGACGATCAATTAAAACATGCAAATCTTCACCTTCTTCAACCATTTGGGGCTCACTTCCAAAAGAAACTTCAGATTGGCCTAAATTTCGTCTATCATAAATAATCACCTTGAGTTCGGGAGCCGCGGCTGCTACGTTCCTCGCAAAGCCACCAAAACCGTCCGTATCGCCGTTACCTCCTGGCGTGATAATTAGTGGAATAACAGCTTTAGGGTTATATATTTCAACATATAATGTTACATCACGCTCTGGCCTCAGATCGACAGCCAAGCTTTGCATCTCCACATTCTCCGAACCTAATGTCGGTTCTGCATTAAAGTAAACTTCAAACCACGTATTATTTGCAGCTCCCCTAAAAAGAGTGACATCCATTACATCATTCTGCACATCCCCGGTGTCGAGTTCAGCCGCAAATAGCCATGAACCCGCAAAAAAAANCACTCCAAGTGCGACTATTTTATAAGCTGGGATCGTAGTACGATTAATCATAGATACACCAAGTCAATTGTTACTTAAGATTCTNGAACTCTAGCTTACAGCATTTTACTATTAATAGTTATAGGTTACTTCCTAGGCGTATTCGACGCTTATTCCTAACAGGCCAAATTTTAGACTCATTAGATTAGATACGTNTTGTTAAGGTCTTTTGAAAAGCATACTAACGCACATAAAAATTTAATCCGATCATCACTCTGTCAGGATCACCCTCATAAATTGATGAATGCCGTCTCTTCGCAGGAATAATCAAAACCATCCCAGTCGTTGGTAGTATTGAATAGTCTGGATTATATAATTTCAATATTCCCGGCTNATCGACATCTTGATCNCCAACAGACAAGTAATACACAAGACTATATTTGTGATTACTTAAATCAAACTCTCTGTCATAAGGGCCTATATGATCATGCGGATGTGTGCCCCCTCCTCTGCTTAAAACATTAAAGAAAGATTCGCCACTATAAAATTTCTTTTGAAGCATTTTTTCGATTATTTCAATTAATTCTTGAGAAACCTTTTTAATTACTGGAATACTAGAATCAAAGAGATTCAGCCCCATGGAGCATTTCCCATTTCCATATCTCGCATCACCTGTGTCATTAAGCCCTCTCGTTTTCATTTCGTACAGACTATTAATCAGTTCTTCCTCAACTTCTCTATTAGCAATTAATGGTTCATGATTTAGAGTATAAGATCTTTCTGNAGTACGAGCGGTATCAANNTCGAGATTGTCCTTTTGGTCCGTGATTTTATCTNTAACTACTTGGCGTGCAATCTCAGTAGGTATATTTTCATGATCTATTAGATAAGTTTCATCTAGTTGCTTTATCGCTGTGTAAAAATCACCTTTTAAATATGAAATAGCTGCTAAAAAGTAGTTAGCCTGAGGCATATCTGTACTCAAATCAGCTGCTTTCTGCAAAGCTAAAGATGCATCTTGATACTTCTCAACCGCTTTTAAAGCCAAACCCAAACCAATATGTGCTTCCGGATTTTCTGGGCTATATTTAAGCGCCTGCTCGTAACTTTCTATGGCAGCACTAAATTCACCCTTATTCTTCAGAGCAATACCCATATTAATAAGGGACTCAACACTTTCTGGCTTAATTTTTAACGCTTCTGCGTAGCAACTTATCGATTCAGCATGTTCTCCTTTTTCTCCAAACGCGTTCCCCATCTGATTAAAGACATCCGAATCATTTGGCTTAACCCTTAGAAANTCTTTGTAACTTTTTATTGCCGAGTCAAGATCACCAATTACGTGGAATGTTGCCCCTATCTCCTTATGAGCATTAGCATACTTAGAGTTAACTCTAAGAGCTTTTTTATAACTGGACAAAGCAGAATCTATTTGGCCAACGGCCCTATAAGTAGTACCCAAATTATAATGAGCATCAACATGACGAGAATCAAATTCTAGAGCTTTCTGATAGCATTCAATAGCAGCGTTAGGTTGATTAGTCTCTTGTAATATCTTACCCAAATTGAAATGAGCATCCACATAATTCGGTTTTAGTTTCAGAGCTTGCCTAAGATTACTTACCGCTATTTCAGGCCGGTTTAAACTTCCATTCAAAACACCGCATGTATTTTTTAGCAATGCAGAATTTGGAAAACTTATCTCCAAAACGCAGGCTAAGTCTAATGCTTTCTCTAATTGACCTTGATCATATAGATCAATTAGTTGCTGTTGTTGTTCCTTTGGGGGATCAAATTNCTCAATAAATGTATCCCCGTCTAATTTACTTAAGAGATCTTTTGCCTTTTTATTATGCGGAAAATGTAAAAGGATACTTTTACAAATTTCTCGGGCTTCAATAATTTTATTATCCCTCAATGCTTTTTGAGCGATTTTTATGGACCCTTTAAGATCTATTGGTGTCGGCATGGTTCTAATTTCATAACATAGGGAATCTTATCAAGATCAGGATTAGCTGCTAATTTAACTCTCCCGGTGCCCATTTATCGATCATCTCTTTTATATAGTTGCTAGGAGCCCCGTTTGAAACTTGAGAGCTAACTGGAATTCCGAAATAATTAGAATACGGCGCTGGTGAGGTTTCTAAGAGATCGACCTCTAATTCAACTGCGAAAAGTTTATATTTCTCTGGCAGAACTGCAGACTTTTCCGACATTGCCGCTACCCCTCCATTGGCAATTTGTCCGACTAATTCCCCTTTAAGGTTAACAACAGCGCTGCCGCTAGCCCCTTTCTGTGCTGGAAGGTTATAGGACTGCGAGGTCCGAGTATAGTAATCGGCTCCCAAGAAGGAACCAACGCCCGTCACCCAAGGACCAGTCCTAGCCATACTAGAAGGATGACCGACAGTAATTAATGGTTCCCAGGGCTTTAATGCTGATGAATCCCCAAATTTTAATGGTACGATAAGTTTCATTTTTTGCGTTGTCCTCAATAAGGCAACGTCCCCACGCTCAAAACCTGTCAGAGCTATTCCATCCGTCTTTTGCTCACCGAAGATCTGATTGTAACGATCATTCATTTGGGCCTCCCCATCAAGTGAGGTTTTGCCAACAAGTTCGGCCTCTACATCTTGGCCATAAAAAGTTCTGAAGGTTGTCTTAGCTCCTATTGACAGTGCAGTAACACAATGATCATTCGTAACAATAAGACTTTCTGAAACAGCAAAGCCTGTGCATATGCAGGGAACATCAAAATCCGAATTTAATCGGTTTTCATCGCAGTTTGGACATCCGGTTTCTCGAATAAACGCGACAGTTGCTTGTTTTGCAGTGTCTATCGCAGATGATTTTAATTGAGANATTGGAAAACCAGACTCTGTAAAATCATCACTCATAACCGGCACCTCGAAGCGCTGAAAGTTTTCAAGAGACACTGCAGGTCGATTAGGTAATTCATCGCCCCATTCCGGTTCGTTTGAATTGATCGANGGGTCGATAATTTTTAGAGCATCAATTAGCTTAGAAGTAATCATAGATCCTACGGTCAGAGAAGTATTATCAGCATAGTATCGAGGTAAAGGTCCTAAAGAGTTTTTAGTAGTCCCACTTTTGTGCGCAGGGCATAATGTACCATCAGAATCACTCCTTTGATTTTCTACGATAGCGATAACTTCACCTGTGTTATCAACAATTGGTGCTCCATTACTTCCCGGATCGCTATAATGATTAAGATAGAGTTTTTCTGAGTCTGCTACATTAGAGTCAACCAAATTATCAGCCTCGTATGCATTTATAAGGCAGTTCATAGCATCACTTGGAGAAACAAACCACCCACCCTCGGACCGAGCTAAGTCAGGATGGTGAATTGTTGCGGTTTCTCCAATTTGATTAATGTCCGATATACGGAGATTGAGCCAATTCTGATTATCTTCAACTCCACGCCAAGGGGTCCAAGAACTGAAGGGTAGCTTTCGATCTCTCGTAACAGCCACGAGTTTCAGAGCACCCAGCCCGATCGTAGAGTCAGTCCAAACAATCTCTCCCAGAGCCCAGCGTCCGTCGAAAAGTTGAACCACTGGACCAGCGCCACTTTCCAAAATATAGTCAACCCCGCCCTCAGAGAGCTGTAATCCGTGCCTCTTACAAGCGTCTGCTCCGTAAGGAGGTGGGCCAGGGAGTCGGATAAACGGGGTGGAGTCTTCCATGGTCCCAAGCAACTTGACCGAGGTAAGAATTAGGGAGTCACTGACAAAAAAACCAGTCCCTGGCACAGTGGAATGAAAAACCGGCTGATCTAGCTCTACACTAGCCGACTGGTTCATGCACCAATCTCCATAAACGACAACCGCGCTTGGTGACGCTAGATGGCCGACTCTCTGAATATTAGTAAAATTCGGGAGATCTTGCTGCGTTTTAATATTATTTAAATCGTTTCGCTCCCAAAGTACTTTCCTTGAAGAAATGCCTGCGTCTTCTATGTCTCCATCTTTTTGCCCAACAAGTTTCGTCAGCAGTTCAAAACAACCATAATCATTACAGATTTTTTCTCGAGTTGAGCGTGAATCTAAGGGCAACTCGTTTATATAAGCCAGACCAAAAAGAAGGCTTTCTGGATCGTCTAACGAAAGTTGTAATTCGTAACGGGCAATTTCAACACCTTCTCCAAAAACCGATACTTTAGGTAAGATCATGATGGAATTAGAAGTCTGATATACATTCTCCGTTTTTGCCAAGTCACTTGCCTCAATCACAGTTAATTTAAAGAGTGAATTCTCAATCAGAGCTAGCTCTATCCTGTAATGGCCCACTCCCTGGACTTCTAATACAGGCACGGTAAGAATATTGGTGTCTAGACTGAATGACGCAGTTAAACTTTCTTTTGTATGAGCCGTCGTTATAGAAATTACAGCTAAGAAAAAGAGTGAAATTAAATGTTCCTGTCTTATACTCCGCTTACTAAAGATCATATCCGTATCCATTAATACACAAACCAATATAAAGAAATATTGCGCTTGAGTAGCTATTCTATTTCATTAGAACAATCCAGCTCGGGCAACTATTAAAACGGTCTTTTTGGCTAATATCGGGTGCCAAGATTTAAGGAAAGTATTATACCTTTAAGAATGGTTATGACGATAACTATACTACTTCTCTTACTCGAAACCTTTTTTGAGATTTTACAAAGGTTGTACTCTAAAGTAAGTANTTCCCCACCTTGATCGAGTCGCTGGGGACTTTAATTCNTTAAGGTTACTGNTATTAGATAAATAGTCGCTTCGCACAAGAAAACACTTTGAACTTCTGGTTCTAATAAATTACGATCAGTCTTCGCAAAGAAATCTTAAAAGGAAAAACAATGTCTGAAAAAATTGATGACTTTAAAATGGTTCATATCTCTAACGTTTATTCACGCAACTCTGAAGGGCAATTAGTCACACATGTCAATGTGAAGAGCGAAGCCGATATGGCCGTTTATGGAGAAGTTTGGGCTACCCTCACTTTCTTGCAAAACTTTGAAACTCCCGACGCCGAAAGCGGCGAAGTNAGCTTCGCCGGCGAGGGTTTTCATCCTGATGGAACCAANACAATTGGCTTTCAAGAAGGAACTTGGAAGAAGGTCGGAAAACATGCGGTTGAGCTAGAAATGTCAGGNAAAGATAGTCGTGAAGGTGAGCTAAAGACTATAAGCAAAATATCTCTAGAAACCTTAGTCTGGGAGGGAAGCGTCTACCGTTTATAGAATAAAGGGTCGCGCGCAAACATATGTTCGAATTTGACCCACAAGGAGTTCATTAGAGGAGTCATGCACGCGATTCCTCTATCTTTGCATAAGAATAGGAAACAGTTCTTAANCATTTTATCCCAACCTTTACCTTGTGCGTGTTTCCTATAGTCTGTTTTACTATTGCGTTAGTCTAAAAATCAAAGTTCAAAGTCACTCCAAGACGCGCAGGCTCTCCGAGCTGAGTGTAACCTTTTGCAAGATAATTATCCCTCGGATCATTTCCGAAATAAAACCCGCGCACAAAGTAATCTTCATCACTTAGATTTCTTCCCCACAACATTAATTTCCAATTATTCCAAGAATAACTGAGATTTGCGTTGATCAAATCGTANGCGTTAGATTGAATTCCGTGGCTATCTGAAAAATAGAAACTGTCTTTTCCTGATANGTTAAGGCCAAAATCAACGTTATTCCCTAGTTTAATATTTACGCCAAGAGAATATTGGTATGATGGAGCGTGAGCTTGCTCTCTCCCCTCAAGATTATCTCCAGCAGAATTGATGAAGTCATCATATCGTGTTTTCAAAAGTCCTACTGAACCATAGAAAACAAAACTTTCAGACGCATTGAAATTACTCGAAAACTCCACCCCATAATTTGANCCAGCAGCTGCATTCCCAATGTAATCAATAAATTCTGAACTTCCATCACCACGGGTTCTAACTATTGAACTTGAAATTTGAACATCATCCCTATCCATGAAAAAAAGCGCTAATTGAGTTTGCAGTCTATTATCAAAGAGANCCCCTTTAAAACCGAGTTCGTAATTTAGCAATCCTTCAGAATCAAAGTCTCGCAAGTCACTATCTAGGGTACCGTCGGTATTAAAACCACCCGTTTTATAGCCGCGTGATATAGTGGAATAGATCAAAGCATTAGCTGACGCGTTATAGCTTAAAGTTGCCCTTCCACCTANAAGATTTTCGGTAGGGCTAAAATTTACTAAACTTGAGTCATGGTAATCTGCTGAGAATCTCTCGCCGCGTATTCCTAAGGTTAAACTCCAACTGTTATTTAATTGTGTATCTGTCTCACCATAGATGGCGAAACGTCTTGTATCATATTTGCTCATAAAATCTTTTGACAGAAAAGTATATATTCGTTCTAAATTCACTTCTTGCCCAAGGTAGTAAAAACCGAATATCCAGTCAGTTGTGTCATAAAGAATTTTACCTTCTTCTGATGAGGTGAATCTAAATTCGGTACTACCTGTCCGTCTATCCCTATTGTATTNATCAGAAGAGGTGTATCCCCAGGGGTGAAACCCATCGTAAACCCAATCCTCATCATAAGAATACTCTGTCCGCGAATCTCCATACCCAAGTAATGCGTTAAAGGTAAACTTCTTGAAACGAGACACTGTTATTTTTGCACTAAGCAACTCAGAATCTTGATTATCCGATCCGGGTTGATCAGATAAGGTGTCTCGCTCATTGTTAAGTGAAAAAGCGTCATATCCGTTATTGAGTTTAATCTTGCTTGCGGTTAGGTCCAGATCAACATCATCGAATAGCTTCCCACTAATCTTTCCTCGAATTACATTTTCGTTTCGTGTGTTTGTTTCATCATCCAAAAAGCGATTCATACTGAATCCATCCGACTTAATTTTTTGCGCAGAGACACGATAACTAAACTGCTCCGACAGTGGACCTGANAAATAACCTCCCAGCCCATTACTATTGTAATCCGCACTCTCAAGTTTAAGTCCATAACGGAAGTCCTTAGTTGGCGCCTTACTTTTTAGATTTATGAGACCAGCTAATGCATTCGAACCATAACGAGTGCCCTGTGGACCAAGAAAAACTTCTACCTGATCGATGTCATAGAGCATNGCTGCATTTCCAATACCNCTAAAGTCTATACCATCAATGATTACTCCAACTGAGGAGTTTAATGGCTCTGAAAACTGTCCTCGCTCACCAATGCCTCTAATCTGATAAAATCTCGATCGAGAACTGCCGGAAGAAAAATTTACATTTGGCGCGTTAGCTAAAATCTCCTCTAAATGCTGAGCATTCCTATTTTGAATTAGACCGTCATCCAAGACTATTACGCTACTGGGTATATCATTAATGTCAGACGAGCGATAGTCAGCATTGACAACAATCTCCTCTATAGTAAGAGGGTCTTTTTCCTGTGCGAAATTTAAGTTGTAGGAAAAGCAGAAGTAGAAGAAGATTGCAAAAATTCTAAGCATGTCATCGCTCCGATATCTATCAAAAAAATAGATTAATACAACGGAGGGCAAGAATTCTCTATAAGTAAAGACGCTTCCTATTCCTACGCCAGCATAATCTGGATCAGGTTCAAAGGGTAAAATTCTCAGGCCGAAGCCACCCCTCAGGAGTAAATAACATTAATACAGTATGGTGATTATGACAAGTGTATTATTTGCATTTAAATACGCTCTATCGCTTGCTGTAATCGCTCATGTGGTTCACCTTTAACTATGCTGTAACTTAACTTGTAATC
>PAWK01000068.1 GCA_002714195.1 Gammaproteobacteria bacterium
AGGATATATAAGCAATATCCTTGGTGGTCAAAAATATTCTTGGTCCATCTAATTTGGAGGGCTTTTGATTTTGAGGGTTTTTATGGAGTTGTGCTAAAAAGGAGTGAATCAAATAACAACTTTTATAATGAATGGAAAAGCTGATCAAGATATTCAGCATTAGGTAAAAAAGTTTGAAGATACTCATATTAAGTGATCGACGCTTAGATTTAAAAAAATTGAAAAGCGTAACTGGGGAGAGTACATACTATTTTTCTTTGACATCAGACAAAAAAGTCAATGATTTCAATATTAAACAGTTAGATAACCTTGCGTCTAACCTGGAAATAGTACCTTCGGCAAATTATGTGAATTATCAGGCTGATAAACTTGGCGATAAGCTGGAAAAGATCAGACTCGAATATTCAAGAAAAACTCACAAAAAAGAACTTCTAATTGACCAATTTATAATTGATAAGAATATCAGTACTTATTATTTCACAGAGCTAGTTGAGAGGAATGTTTATAAGTATCAATACTATAAGTTGTTAGCACAATTTGATGCGATCAAGTACTTCTTGGATGAGAAAGGGGATATAGACCTCATAATTTATTCGATAAAAGATGAGAAGCTTGAGGAGTCGATTGAGACATTAGATATTTCAGTAGAAAACTTAAAAAATAAAAAATTAATTTATAAAAAATTAGGCAAAAAACTCTCCTTAATGAAGCAATTCATCAAGGGAATCATGATGGGATTTTTATATATTTCTCGTTTACTTTTTTATTTCCTAGTACAAAAATTTTATGCGCATAGCAATAATTTCACCGATGACAATAAAATAAAAATTATAAGCTATTTTCCATACATAGATTCAGAGGAAGAAAAAAAGGGTAAATTTAATAATTTGTATTATCTGCCCCTTCAAGAACATTTACTGAAAGATGAAATATCTCACTCATGGCTTCTGATTTACGCGAAAATAAAAGGAAATAGTTATCTGGACTCATCGCAAATAGCGAAAAGAATTATCTCAGATAAATATCTTTTCCTTGAGGGATTGCTAAGCATTAAAACAATTTTGAGAATAGCAGTCCTATGGCTTTCTCAGTCTATTAAATATTTATTTTTAAGGAGGCATTTCTTTGGCCAAAAGACTGAGAGCAGACCAATCGAGGAAATTTATGCACAACAGTCATTAGATAACTCATACTTTGGATTATCCGTTCTGTCTGGAATCGCTTACTACTACCAATTTATAAACTATGCAAAAACACTGGATTCAACCAAATTAGTGATTTACTTAAATGAAATGCAGACTTGGGAAAGAGCATTCAATGCTGCGTTTTTGAAATATCGACCTAATATAAAGAGGATTGGTTATCAGCATTCTTCCGTAGCGAAAAGAATATTTCATTATTATTCTGAGAGAACACAGGAATCAACACATTTTAGTGAGCCTTTACCGGATTATTTTGCAGTTAATGGAGAGATTCCGAAGCAGGAATTAACCAAAAGTTATGGCGATAAAATAATTACGCTTGAGGCATTAAGGCAACTCCAGATTAAAGAATCAAAAGAAACAGGACTTGTTAAAAACCATCCACAAATACAAAAAACATTAAATCTATCTCAATTACTATACATAGGTTCATATGACAGATATGAGGCGATAAAGATACTTGATTTCGTAAGCGAAGCAATCGACATCAACAGTCGCTCTTATTCAGGCATAATTGATGAAGTCATTGTAAAGCCCCATCCATCCTGTGACTTAACCAAAGAGGTCAGAGAAAGAGATGTCGAAAATGATACTAAAATGTCCATCAGCAATGAGAACATAGATGACATTCTCCCTTATGTAGGATTTGTGATAGTGGGTTCCAGTACAGCTGCAATTGATGCTGTAAGAAATAATTGTGAAATATATGTTCCTATTTTTTCAGATCACATAATTCTGAGCCCACTTTCAGGATATGATGATTTCTTTACATATGTTTCAGAACCAAATGAACTGTGTAGATTAATAGATGATCATTATGCTGATAGTGACTTAATAAGAGAAGCAAAAGAGCGAGAGATGAAAGATCAATTTATCGAAGAATTCTGGTTGCTGGAAAAAAGTCTCAGCAATTGGAAAAAGGTCATAAATCATTCTCTAAAATAAGCATCCATGTACCCCTTAGATAAATGAAACATTCCTTAAAAAAGATTGGGAATATACTTGCAGAGCTATCTTATGCTCAGTTAGTAGCATTGAAAAACTCCGACCTTAAAGACTCGGTAAAAAAATTATTTTCATTTCTCAAAAAGGAATTTAGAAGCGATGAATTAATTGATTCAATTTCTCTCGAGATAGAAAAAATTAATCAAGAGTTAAATAAAATAGCTGGTAATAATGAAGAAGAAAAAATGTTTGACTCTCAAGATAATGAAAAAGAGAGAAATTCATTTGAATATGAAGCAAGCTTATTAACTAGAAATGTTCTTATTGATAATCAATTTAATTGGAAAATTGATTCTTCAGAGCCTGAAGACATCTTCTATCTTCATCGATTTGGTTGGCTGATTCAGGCAGTGTCCAAGGACGAAATTGATCCAAAAACTTGTTTTGCAATCGTCAATCACTGGATCATTAAAAATAATAATATCCAAGCAAATCATGGATGGGATGCTTACTCAATCTCTGAGAGAGTAAGCAATATGATTTTATTGCTTTTGAATTATCCAGGGGAAGTTATTTACTCTAAAGAAATTAAGAAGAATATCATTCATCAGTTAAGACATTTGATTAATAACCTGGAATTCAGAGGCAGCGTTACCAATAATCATCTTTTGAACAATGCTAAAGCTTTATATATAGGAGGTTCATTTATTTCCATGTCCGATGACGAAGAAAGTCATCATGAGGCCGAGCTTTTCAAGAATGCTGGAGCGTTAATTATAAGACAGTTTTATGCTCGGATTTTCAATGAGACAGGAATGAATAATGAAGGGTCTTCTCACTATCAGTTAATTTTTACGAAATGGATACTAGAGATTTTAAGAATGTCGCATTTAATATCAGATTCAGAAATGATTTCTTTCTTGAGAGATAGAGCAACTAAAAATCTAAAAGCATCGTATTTCTTTTTATCATTTAGTGATTTTCCATTCATCGGTGATATTTCTCCTGATTTGGATTTAGATTTCCTCAAAGATTTACCATTAATTGGCCAAGGAATTATTGATGGAGAATTAACAAATAGCTCCTCAGAAATATCTGAGATCTCAGGAATTGGAGTTCTTTTAAGATCAAATATCAATAATTCTATTCCAATGAGTTTTTCTGAAGAACTCTATCAACAGGATGGTTACTATGTAATAAGAAAAGATAAAATCAGACTATTATTTTTCTTAAATCCTCATCAATTTATTGCTTCCAATTCCCATGCTCATTGCGATGCAGGTTCCTTTGTTCTATGGTTTGACGAAAATATTATTTTCAATCATACAGGTAGGCAAACATATAAAAATACAGCTGCTGGAGACCAAGCTAGAAGTATCATCTCTCATAATGGAATAAGGTTAAATGGTTCTGAGCCACTGCTTGTGCATAACCTAAATACTTTTCCAGAATTGCATACCAAAAAGTATATCGGTAAGCCAATAAATATAAATTCTATTTCTGACAATCAGATCATAATTAGATTAAGTGGATATAGGAGAAAGCTCAACACCAAGTNTGAGGTTGTAAGGTCTTTTTTGATNGATAAGAAAAGACTTCTTATAAATGACTCCTTTGTCGGTGGAATGAATTTTCATGTTGAGACTTACTTTCAGTTGGAAAAGAAATTAAATGTTCAAGAAACTGAAGATATAGCTAAACTTCAAATATATTCAGAGGATAATGAAGAGATTGCTACATTCGAGCATTATTTAGAAAAAAAAGAGAAATTTGAAGTGATTAACAGAAACACCAGCAGTAAATATGGATTGTCTGAAAACAGTAAAGCTTTTATTTTTAGACAATTTTCATCAAAGCCGATGGAGAATAAGTACATAATTAATTTCAACACTAAATCAAAAGCAGGAATAAGTTAATTGCATGTGTGGTATTGCTGGAATATTTAACTCTGACCTTGATCATTCATCACAATTGCAGGCTCANCAGAGAATGATTAATTACATGCATCATAGAGGACCTGATGATAAGGGACACAAAGACTTTGATATTTGTATGCTTGGACAAACAAGATTAAGCATTATTGANTTAAGNGATAAAGCGAGACAACCATTTNTAGATCNNAAGAATAAAATCAGCGTTGCAGTTAATGGAGAGATNTACAACTATAGAGTCCTCAGAGANAAATTATTAGCAAAAGGTTANAAATTTCAGTCTGATTCAGANTCAGAAGTTGTGCTTCATGGNTATAAAGAATGGAATGAAAGTTTATTTCCAATGCTCCAAGGAATGTTTGCTATTTCTATTTATGATGNAAATAGTGAGAGCNTATANTTATGTAGAGANNGGCTTGGTATCAAGCCGCTTTATTTTGCAAGAGTAGATAAATCTTTGATATTTGCATCTGAGATTGGAGCAATAATTCAAAGTAAACTTTTGANNTCATCNTTTAATACCNACTCATTATTTCCCTTTTTNTTTCTTGGNTATATGCCAGACAGTNTCTGCCCAATTGAGGGTGTAGAGTCCNTGAGTCCTGGGTCTTATCTTAAAGTNACAAANAATGATATTAATTATAAAAANTATTGGGAAATGGAATTTTCAGAAAAGAAGCAGTATGAAAATGATAATGAATTAATACTTGAGACCAGAAAAATATTAGAAGAAAGTATTAGAGTTCATACACAAAGCGACGTCCCACTTGGAGTTTTTCTAAGTGGAGGAATTGATTCTACAATAATAGCAGGACTAGTTTCCTCTCAGAATTCGCATGTAAAAACACTCTCAGTAGGTTTTGAAGATGGTCCAAGTAGACTAAATGAATTAGAGATAGCTAGAAAAACCGCGAAATATTTTGGAACAAACCATACTGAATTTGTTTTAAATGGAAGTGATATCAGGCAAAGGATAAGCAGGATAATTCGACATATTGATAGTCCAAGTTTTGATGGTATAAATTCATACATTGTGTCAGAAATGGCTAAAGAATCTGGACTGACTGTCGCGCTCTCTGGACTCGGGGGCGATGAACTTTTTGGAGGNTATGAGATATTTAANTTTTATCCAAAGTATTTATCAATGGTTCCATACTGGAGAAAANTNCCCAATCAACTNAAGTCTATTTTTATTGGNCTATCATCAAATATTATCAGAGGCTCAGACAGAAGNCAGAAGATCAGAAGGCTTATNGATGTTGATGNTGCTTCAACTCTTTATGCTTTGAACCGTTCAAATACATGGCCNTCCGAGATTTTAAAACTAGTTAGTGAAGACATCTCTCATTCTACTACATCAGAGGACTTATTTAATCTCTTCAAGGTTAATAGTAACGACCCATGGAAATCGCTACAAGAAAGAGAAATAAAAAATTATGTAACATCAAGATTATTGAGGGATACAGATGCTATGAGTATGGCACACTCCATTGAGGTGAGGGTCCCACTTCTTGATGATAATCTTGTAGAGCATGTCATTTCATTGCCTTCTTTGAGTAAAAGTCCCTTGGGTTATCCAAAAAGGCTATTGATTGAATCGACCAGAGATCTATTGCCCGATTTTGTATTGAATCGAAGAAAACAAGGATTCCAGCTACCAATGGANGTTTGGATGCGAAATGAATTAGAAGATGTTGTGAAAGATGTATTCTCTCAAGATAGCATAAAACAAAGAGGTCTATTTAATGAAAGAGAAATGTCTAAACTGTTGAGTATGTTTGAGAAGAATCAGGTGACTTATGATGTGATATGGAAGTTTGTAACCTTAGAACTTTGGCTTAGAGAGCACAAAGTTAATGTTTGAATATTTGATTAAATAATTTTTTCCCAATGAAAATAAATGACGAAGACAAGATTCAGGTAAGCATCATAACGACAGTGTTTAATGCCAAAGATTTTTTGAATCAATCCATTGAAAGCATTAGAAAACAAACCTTTAGAAACTATGAGCATTTGATAATAAATGATGGTTCTACAGATGGGACAAAAGAATATTTAGACACCATTAATGACAGCCGTATAAAAGTAATTCATTTAGAAAGATCAGGAAGGGGGATATCTTTAAATAGGGGATTGCAAGAATCAAAAGGTAAATATATTGCAATTTTAGATGCTGATGACTACTCAAGTAAATCTAGATTAGAGCTGCAAACTGAAATTCTCAATGAAAATACTGATTGCGATCTAATAGCAACTTCATTTGGCATCCATGGAGTAGATGAAATGATTGAACGTCCGAACCAGCTGATTAACTACAAACAGCATACAAAAATGCTTGAAGCCAAAGACTTCATTTTTAGCAATCCAATATGCCATTCGTCTGTGATGATGCGAAGAGAACTGATTTTTGATGCTGGACTTTATGATGAAAAGCGTAAAGAGTTATTTGATTTTGAGCTATGGATAAGAATGCTCAATGGACGAAAAAAAGTAAGTATCCTCAAGTTAAACTTGCCATTGATCTTTAGAAATCTCCATGAAAATCAATATTTTGAATCGAAAAAGCGAGTTAATTATCTAATTCAAACCTATCTTTTGAGAAGAAAACTCCTTTCCGTGCTGAGTCATCGATTTATTAATGAATTAATAATAGTTTGTGTGCTCCTATATGGTCTTTTGCCTAGGTTCATTAGAAAGAGATTTATGAATAAATCAAAATTAGGTGGAACTTGAGCGAAAAGATAAAAATTGCTATCACGGGGGGCACTGGCTTCATTGGACAAGAATTAGTCAGAGAGTTAATAGACGACAGTTCGTTTACACTTGCTCTGCTGTCTAGAGATGAGAATAAAATTAATTTTAATGTTGATAAAAGAAGGGAAATTTTTATAGGCGATCTTTGTGACAAGCATTCACTCGAAGCATTCATAAAAGACTCAACCGTAATTATAAACTTAGCAGGGGAGTATATTGATCAGGATTTGATGATCAACTCAAATTATATAGGCGTCAAAAACTTATATGAAATTGCTGAAAAATATTCAGTGCCATATTTTATACATGTCAGTAGTGTTGGCGTATATGGGCGACCTCCGTCAGGTCTTATCAATGAAGATTCAAAACTTTTAGCCATAAATGAATATGAGAAAACAAAAGTTTTAGCCGACAAATATTTAATAGATAAAGGCATGAAAAAAAATAAGGGCACAAAAGTAATTATCTTAAGGCCATCAAATATTTTTAGCCCTAGAATGAAGAATGAGTCTCTAAAACAATTGTATTCCCATGTTAAAAGAGGAACATTCTTCTACATAGGCAGGAGAGGTGCTGTTGCTAACTATCTTTATCTCAATAACTTTATTGATGCATTGAAATGTGTCATTAAAAAGAGGAGTCTCAAAGGCTTTGATACAGAAATCTTCAATCTAAACCAGACTGATACTCTTGAAAATTTTATTTCTTATTTAAAGCAAAATGATTCTTCGCCTAACATGTATATTAGGCTCCCAGAATCACTCGTCTATTTCTTTGCGTATCTTTCAGACTTCATTTCAAGCTTACTAAAAGTCAAATTGCCGATTACCGTAGATAGGGTGAATGCGCTTACCTCTAGAGCCAAATTTTGTCAAAAAAGATTTGAAGAGGTTTATGGTCACAGTTATAAAACTTCAATGAAAGAAGCTTTAAAAAAATGCATTGATTTCTGGAGTGAAGAAAAAAATGCCAGCATTAAATGAACCGAAAAATTAAAAAAAAGATGAAATTAGCAAGAGTCGCAACAATGTCATTTTCAATTGTTTCTCAGCTTAGAAAGCAACTAGAAGCAATAAAGAATCAGAATATCGATATCACAATCATTTCCGGTAGAGATGATGGCATGGAGTTTATCAATAAGCTTGATATTCCTCACAAAGATATAAAAATTCCAAGAGATATATCACTGATTAAAGATTTCTTAGCTTTGATTAATCTTTATCTATGCTTTAGACGTGAGGACTTCGATATTGTTCATTCAACAACTCCTAAGGCTGGCCTTTTGGCATCAATCGCTGGTTTTTTCGCTCGTGTACCGATTAGAATCCACACATTTACTGGTCAAGCATGGGCAAATTTGTCTGGGTTTAAACGATGGATCTGCATAAAAATGGATAAAGTTATCATCACTCTCAATACCCAAGTGTATGCTGATAGCTTTTCACAAGTGGAGTTTTTATTAGAACAAAAAGTTATAAAAAACCTAGAGGATATAAAAGTATTGGGAGACGGTTCACTTGCTGGCGTTGATGTCCAAAGATTTTCAGAGAAGGAGAAGCTTTTTCGGGAAAAGCGAAGAGTGGAATTTAACATCCCAAATGAATCATTCGTCTTTATATATCTGGGTAGAATCAATCTAGAGAAAGGAGTAAATGAACTCATTGAAGCTTTCAATAAATTAACCAAAGAAAATAGAAATGCTTATCTTATTCTTGTTGGTCCAATTGATATAAAGGAACCGACTGAGAAAATTCGAATTGAAAGTCTAATTCAGGACTCCCCCAATATAAGATTTTATGAGTACACAGATAATCCTGAAAGATTTCTTTCTATCTCAGATGTTCTGTGTTGTCCTAGCTATAGGGAAGGATTTGGAACGGTAATTATTGAGGCTGCAGCAATGGGAATAACATCTATTGGATCGGATGTTGTTGGGCTTAAGGATTCAATTATAAATAAAGAGACAGGACTGTTATTTAGATGTGGAGATAGTGAAGATTTAAGGGAAAAAATGCAACTTTTGATGGATAATCACGAACTAAGACGGTCATTGAATGATAATGCTAAGAAAAATGCTTTGAATAGATTTTCATCGTCAAGGTTGAGTAATTTAGTTATAGATGAATACAAGGAAAAGTATGGCAACAAATAGAAGCTTTAAAGATATTTTTGAGAGTCAAGGAAGGAAACCTGAAAAATATGAGGAAAGACCAATTGTATGTGTGCAAGGTTTGGGATTTGTTGGGTCAGCAATGGCTGTTGCTACATCGATTGCAAAGTCTGATTCATCAGAATTAAATTTCAATGTTATAGGTATCGATCTAGATACAAAACTTGGAAACGAAAGAATTGATGCAATCAACAAAGGAAAATTTCCATTTAATACTAACGACGAATTTCTTAAGAAGTCTTTAGAGGACGCATATGAACAGCATAATTTAATCGCGACATCAGATGAGTCCGCTTTTTCCTTGGGAGATGTGATAATTATTGATATTCACCTAGATATAGACTTTTATGATGATAGGCCAATATTAGATTTCTCTACATTGGAAATCGCCATAGAATCAATTGCTAAACATATAAAGAAAGGAGCTCTAATTATTGTTGAAACTACGGTACCACCTGGTACTTGCGAGAAAGTAATTGTCCCCAAGCTCGAAGAAATACTGGCCAAAAGAAAACTTAGTCTGGATGATATCTTTTTAGCTCACTCTTATGAGAGGGTTATGCCTGGAGATGATTATCTAAACTCCATCATCAATTTTTGGAGAGTATTTTCAGGCATGAATAAAGAGTCATCTGACTTATGCGAAGATTTTTTATCGAAAATAATAAATATTGATCAATATCCACTGACAAGATTATCAAGTATGACGTCGTCAGAGACTGCCAAAGTTTTAGAAAATACATATAGGGCAGTAAATATTGCATTGATAGACGAATGGACAAAATATGCAGAGCTTGTCGGTATTGATATTTTTGAGATAGTCGATGCAATAAGAAAGAGACCTACCCATAGTAATATGATGTATCCAGGATTGGGTGTAGGAGGATATTGTCTAACCAAAGATTCTTCTTTTGCGCCAGCAGCATTGGAGCAAGTTTTTGGCCATAAAAACAAAGATTTTCCATTTTCAAATCTATCAAGAATAACAAATAACAATATGCCACTGCATGCATTCAGCCATACCCTTAGAGTATTTGATGGCGACATAAAGAATAAAAGAGTGCTTATCTTTGGAGTGTCATATAGACAAGATGTTGGAGACACAAGATTTTCTCCTTCAGAGTTATACGCTAAGGAGTGTTTAAAACATGGTGCAAATATTGAGTATTTTGATCCACATGTTGAGTTTTGGACCGAACTTAATATCTCGTCGATTGAACAACCAATAAATTTCAATTCTTATCATCTACTGATGATTGCTGTCTCTCACAAAGAGTTTAAAGATTTCGATTATAATCTATTAGATATAAATCCTAGTTTGATTATAATTGATGCCGCCAATTTATTAGCATCAATAGGGTCATCAAGAGATAAATATGGTGATAGATTAACTATATTGGGTAATGGTCAAAAATAGTATGAGTAAAAAAGCTCTAATTTCAGGTGGAACAGGATTTATCGGATCACATGTTGCTGAGGCATTATTAAAAAATCATTGGAAGGTTCATGTAATAGACAAATATGGATTTAAAGAATACAAAGACCTAGATAGTCTAAGAAATCATAAAAATATCATTTTCCAAGAGGTCGATCTGAATAATTATGATGAAATATCCTCTATAAATAATGACTTTGACTGTATTTTTCACTTTGCTGCAAAATTGGGTGTCGCAGACGTTAATAAAGAACCTTATGAGGTCCTCAAAACAAATATTTCAACAACTGAAAATATCATCAATTATTCACTATTAAATCCAGATTTAGATAGATTTATCTTTGCTTCAACAAGTGAGGTATACACAGGCACGCAGAAACATTTCAATTTGATTATACCAACCCCAGAAAGTGAACCGCTCACAATAGACAGCGTTTCATCCTCTAGATCATCATATATGCTATCAAAAAGCATTGGAGAGTCTTTGTGCCACTTTTCAAAATTGCCTATAACAATATTGAGGCCATTCAATATTTATGGATCAAGGGCTGGTATAAGGCATGTTATTCCGCAATTACTGGAAAAGGTTTATAAAGCTAAATCTGGTGACTCAATTGAGGTTTTTTCACCTGATCACACGAGAGCTTTTTGTCATATAGAAGATGCAACTATGCAAATAATGTCAATTCTTGAAAATGAGAATTGCAAAAATGAGACGCTAAATCTAGGCAATCAAACGAGAGAGATAAGTATGTATGAATTAGCAAAAATTTGTATAGAGGTTTCAGGGAAGGATTTAGGGATAAAAAAGCTAGAAGTAACAGAAGGTTCACCCCAAAGAAGAGCACCAAGTATGGAAAAATCACAAGATTTAATAGGCTGTTTGCCTAAAGTAACACTTGAGGATGGTATAGCTAGAACTTATTCTTGGTATAGCAATAATTTTTTTGGAAAATAAATTTTAGAAAAAAGAATACTATGAAAAAGCAAGTTGTCATTCAAGCTGGTGGTAAAGGCAAAAGACTTAGACCTCATACTTATGTTTTGCCGAAGCCACTTATGCCACTCGGAGATTCAACATTGTTGGAGACCAATATAAAATGGCTTTGTAAGAATGGAGTAGTCAATCAAATCATTACGCTTGGTTATTTAGGACACCTAATATCAGCAATTATTGATAACGGCAGTCAGTATGGCGCAGAAATAGACTATTACTCAGAAGAAAAACCTCTTGGAACTGCAGGATCTCTTGTAAACCTGGTTGATGAGCTTGAAGATCATTTCCTATTGATGAACGGCGATCTAGTGGTTGATCTAGATATTGATAAGTTTAAAGAAACTCATTTAGATAATAAGTATGATATTACCGTTGGAGCTTTTACAACTCAGCACCAAATAGATTATGGAGTTCTTGGGTTAGATGATAGAAAATTGCTGAAAACATTTGATGAGAAACCCGAGATAGATACTCTAGTTGCCATGGGCGTTTATTTTATCAATAAAAAAGTAGTATCACATATTCCATCAGGTTCTCCATTTGGTATGGATAACTTAATCAATCAGGTTTTAAAAGGTGGGGGCAGGGTTGGTATTTTTCATCATCAAGGAATCTGGTTAGATATTGGAAGACTAAAAGAGCTATCTAATATTCAGGAAGAATACTCTAGGATCGAATCTCTACTTTTGGGAATCTAGATTAGTAAGCTCTTATGTGTAATCCCACCGCTAAAAGAGCTATAGATTGCATATTATGTATAGTGGCGCTTCCTTTGGCCATTATACTGATTATGGTCTCAAGTATTTTCTTATATATTGAAAGCCCAGGCCCAGTTATTTTTAAACAAAAAAGACTTGGCAGAGATAGGAAGTATTTTATGATGTATAAAATCAGAAAGTTTCATCCAGATGAATCAGAATTTGGAAGAGGATATACATTGGCATCTGACACAAGATGCACCAAGGTTGGTTTAATTTTAGAAAAGCTTAAATTTGATGAGCTTCCACAGTTATACAATATCCTAGTGGGCGATATGGCTATAGTTGGTCCAAGGCCGATAACTCTATTTTTCGAAGACGAGTATCAATCAAAATATGATCAACTTTTTCAATATAGGCCTGGAATTTTCGGTCCAAATCAAATTCTATATCGTAATGAGGGACAATTATTATCCGAACAGGATGATCCAGAGCATTATTACAGAACCATTCTGGTAAAAGATAAGGCAGAAAGAGATATAAAATATTTTTCTGAAACAAATTGTTTTCGTCAGTATTTATTGATAGCAAAAGGAATTTATTCAACCATTTTTAAGTAAACATAAGCCAAGATTTTTGGAAATACAGATGTTCAAGGAAAGTATCTTAAAACTAAATAGACGAACAAAAAAACTGATAATAATTTTTGTAGATTATTGCTCGATCATCTCTTCTTTCTATATTGCCTCTTATCTTCTTTTTCAAAATATAAGAATAGTAAATATCGGGTATCTAATAGTCATTTTCTTGCCACCGTTTATCGCAATTTTGTTTTACTATTATTCGAACTTGTATCAGAACATACTACGATTTATGCAAACTGGTACATTTTTCACTCTATTTAAGGGCGCTTTTTTTTACTCAATAGTTTTAATGACCGCACCTTTATTATTGATGGATGACGGAGCTTTTGCTTTTTCATTAATCATGGTTAATTTTTTTACGCTAATGTTTCTTTTGACGGTTACAAGACTATTGGCAAGATGGTATTTAGTTACAAGGAATAAAAGCCAAAAAAATATCATTATATATGGGGCAGGCCAGGCTGGTGTACAAATCTCAAATGCAATATCAGTTCTTGATGAATACAGGATAGTCGCATTTATTGATGATGATCCAGAATTAAAAAATGCAAGGATTTCAGATATTAGAGTTTTTCATTCAACAGAAATAATGGATGTAATAAGTGAGTATGATGCAAAGGAGATCCTTGTTGCTATTCCATCTATATCTGATCATCAAAGGACAGAATTATTTACAAAACTTGGGGATCTTCCCATAAGCATTAGGACTTTGCCAAATATATCTGAGGTTGTCTCTGGTTCTGTTGATGTTGATGATATCCGAAATATTGAAATCGAAGATCTTTTGCAGAGAAAAGTCATAAAGCCAAAAAAAGATCTTCTTCAAAAAAATGTTGATAAAAAATCAATATTNATTACTGGTGCTGGGGGNTCCATTGGATCTGAAATTGCTCGACAAATTATAAATCTAAATCCAACAGACTTAATTTTATATGACTCAAATGAATATGCACTTTATTCAATTGAAAAAGAGATTAAATCATTAGCTAAAAAAAATCACTTTGGAAAAGTAAACATCATTCCAGTTCTAGGAATTCTAGATAACGAAAACTCGATAATTCAGTTACTTAAAAAATATTCAGTCAATACTGTTTATCATGCAGCTGCATATAAACATGTTCCACTTGTTGAATCAAACCAAGTTCAGGGTGTTAGAAATAATATCTTTGGCTCGTTGAATGTTCTCAAGGCTTCCATGAAATCAAATATTGATAATTTTGTTCTCATTTCTACAGATAAAGCAGTTAGACCAACTAGTCTTATGGGTGCAACAAAGAGGTTCACAGAAATAATGATCCAAGGACTGTCTGAAAAAGCAAAAATAGGCGAACATGATTTTAACCTCTATGGGACAAAAATTGAGAGCTCAAAAACGGTATTCTCAATAGTTAGATTTGGGAATGTGCTTAACTCATCTGGTTCAGTGGTCCCATTATTTAAGGAGCAAATAAGAAATGGAGGGCCNGTTACAGTTACTGATCCAAATGTCATAAGGTTTTTTATGAGCATAAGCGAGGCGGTTGAGTTAGTAATACAGGCTGGTGCAATGTCAAAAGGGGGAGACATATTTATCCTTGATATGGGGGAGCCAATTACTATATTGGAATTGGCCAAAAAGATGATTCATTTCGCTGGATATCAGCTTGCTGAAAAAAATGATGTCAAAGATGCAATTGAAATTATATATACAGGATTGAGACCAGGCGAAAAATTATATGAGGAATTATTTATTGACCCTATCCAGGAAGAAACTCCTCATCCAAAAATATTTAGAACTTCACANGAATTTCTTAAATTAGATGATATCAACAATTATCTAGAAGAAATGTACAGCGCAATCACGAAAAATCAATCTGACGATCTATACGATATCCTTAAGAGAGCAATACCAGAATACCGACCAAATCTATAGAAACTAAATATCGCTGAGTAAGTCTTTCAAGTTATTTGCATTTCTTTCAATACTGATTGCAAGCGATGAGGGAAAAGGATTTGAAGGAGCATAATCATTGATAAGGACCCTTTGTGAGTGAAAACAGTCCATAACTATGTGATGCCAATACAACCCATTTTTTTTAAGTGAAGCCTCTAATTTCTTTCTTTGCTTTTCTGGCCTCGCAGTACAAAAGATAATTTGACCACCTTGATCCAACATATTCTTCAGGAATTCAATGTTTTCAGTAATTGGCACATCATCTGTATCCCAATTTACAGTCCCATATTCACCCTTATTTTTGAATACCACCCCATCTATATCAACAAAGTAGCATTTGTGTTTTCTTCTCATTGAGAGCCATTCGGTAAGAGTACCCCAGTCATCGAATTCATTGGCCTCTTGGTAATCAAATAACTCTTCATTACTNAGCATGTATGAGACGATATGACTCAGCCAAAACTCACCCTCATCGGAACTTATGTGTTTAAGGTCTTCACTCGCGGACAAAAATAACTCTGTTGATCTAAAACCATAGACACCAAGATTTACGATATTCGANGATACAGATTTTTCAATTATGTCTATAATCATATTCTGCTCATTCAGAATCAGGAAACTTTTTCCTGGAACATTTGTGATATCGGTATGATTTCTAATATCAGTTCCAACAAGAAAGTTTTTAAATTCAGATATGCTAATTTTAACTCTGCAGTCTGAATCCTTTGCTATGAATGGCCCCGAAACATCCATCTTTTTAAGTGTCTCAACAACCGTTTCACTCTGTGAACTTGTATAATCATCAAGAACACATATCTCAATTGATTCCCCAAAAGCCTGCTTTAATACTAAATCTGCTTCATACTTTTCACATTGATCTTTTACAATGGTAATAATAATCCTCTCAAGTCCACAGATATCAATACTATTGATTACTTTTTCGAGCATTAGCTCTCCATCAGGATGAGTAAGCATCCATTTTGGTCTGAGATTTGGATATCTGCTAGATTGGCCAGCGCATGGTATTATTAACGTACTCATAAAAGTCTCCTTTTTCTAATCTTTCTGTGAGCTTTAAAATGGCTTCAAGAATAAATTTATAGATTTCTCTTTGTTTTGTATATGGAATTATCCTAAGTAGATCAATGATCAAGTAAATATTCACATATTCCCAATTAACAGTTTGTTTAATATTTTCACACAAGGAGTTTTTAAAGTAGTGAATCTTGATCTGTTCATTTTCATTAATCGAACCTTTAAGTATTTTTTCTCGAAATGACCAGCCAACAATTAGATCTTGAAATAATTTACTTACATCTGCTAGCGGAGTTTCAAGAAACGTATCGAGAAAATCAATTAAGTAAATATCCTGTTTAGCAATAATTATGTTTTCAAATGTTAGATCTCCATGGCAAACACCTGGCTTAATTTCAGAGAATTTGGATGACCCTATTAAATTGAATGTATTTTCAAGCACTTCATTTGTATCCTTATCTTTTATAGACGAATGAATGCTGTCAATCTTGTTCATAACGCTAGAATGAGTATCAATATCATTATCAAAACCAGCTTTAATATTATTTTTGATAAATGAGGCAATGACTTTTGATATTGAATCTATTTCAGTTCTAGTGAGTTTCTCTATACTGTGAGAAAGCGTATTGCCTCTGATATATTCCATATCAAAAAAATATAGGTCATCCAAAAAACCATCTTGAATCACTCTTGGCGTATTTAAAATCTCATTATCAAAGTTTCTCTGTTTAGTTGCTTGTGCGATTAATCTATTGTTGTAATCGATATTGCTAGAGAATTTCCTGACACATTTTATTTGATTTGAACTTTCGGACTTCAATAATTGGAGTTTGCAGCCTGAGTGTCCTTTTAGGATTAATTCTTCCATTGCTTGATTTTTCTAATGAGATATTCTTATTTGAAATTTAATATATGAAACGGGCTCAAATTATAACTCTGGATAGTCTTCCATCTTTTGTTCTGGCCCACATTTCTTGTTTTCTAATTTTATCCCATGAAATCACATTTTCAGAATAAAGCTGAAACCAGTCCATGTGATCAATTAATCGGTGAGAATGATCTGAGTATGTTCTTGCGAACTTATATTCGCTCTCTTTATTGTATTTATTCCAATAAAAATCCAAAGAAGGGCTATCAATAATGACAAAGTATTTCTTCAACATGCTCCAATAATGATCAAGATTCCAATCAAGTTTCTCACCAATTCTAGTGAGGTAAGAGGACATAAAGTAGACTTCAGCTCCTACGAGTGTTCCAGAAATAATTGGAGGCAAATCTTGTTCTTCATTAACACAGTAGCTATATATGCCTGAGCTATAATTCTCAACATTCCAGTAATTTTCAATATCATCGATAGCTCCAAACATCATCATATCGGTTAAGCCATATATTCTATACTTCGGTGTTGCAAAGCTTGAGGCAACAAGCCTTTTTTTCTGCAATAACTCATTCTCAATAGGAAAAGTATTGATGAGATTGATAAAGTAGCTTAATAAATCAGGCTTATAAAATCTCTGATCAGTTCTTGTTTTTAAGCAATAATCTACACCCATCTTTTTTATTGCACTAATACCGGTTTTTGCAGTAATTATTTGAAGATCAACATTTTTCCATGCGCTCTCACCAAACGTCAGGCTTGGGGGTTTTTTTGAAAGGACAACTTCGACATCAAGTTTCTCAATGTTCTGAATTGATTTCTCATTTTCATCGTCCCAAGTTGATAAAATTATGGGGGAATTTGAATATAATCCTCGATACATTTTTAAGGTTTGGAAAGTAAAATCATTGGATTGATCAATTGGACCTTGAACTAAGATTGCAGAGTCACTATTGGTATTTGATGGTTTTAAATGAAAATTCGATGTTGATTTAGGTCTTGAATGCAAAGTTATTAACTTTCTAATAAAAAGTTTTTCAAGAATCTTGATTATGACTTTAGTGACTTTATCAAAAAAAACATTTGATAAGTTATTTCCATCAGATGCATCTAAAAACCTTTCTTTCAGGTTTTTATCTTTGATCCCAAGGCTCTTATTGGTTTTCCCCATTCTTTGATTGAAAACTATGTTGTTAGAGAATCTATTATACAAACTTGTATTATATAGTTTTCAATCATGTTCTAATATTTTCGAATAATTCAAAAGGAGTCTCAGATGAATTTTTGCGTAATATGTGATTCACCGCTCACTGGGAGAGAGTGCATAATAGAAAATATACCTGTTTATCAGGGCTGTGTAGATACTCCTATTGAAGACGATATTATTCAAGATATGCATTGGAAAGAATGTGATGTTTGTTCAACCATACAGATTATAAATTTGCCAAGAGAGGAAGATGTTTATCTTAAAGGACATGCAGCAGGTATTGGCAAGGTTTGGGAGGATCATAATGAACAATTCATCAGATTTATAGAAAAAAATAAACCTGTCAGGATTTCAGAAGTTGGAGGAGGATCTGGTGATTTGGCAAGGATGTCATCGATTGAATGGAGAATGTATGAGCCACATCCTCCAAATGAAATTTCAACATATCGCGATATTGATTTCATTAGAGACTTTTATTCGCATAATGATGCAAGAGAATCGATCGTTTTTTCTCATGTCCTCGAGCATTTAAGATCTCCCAAACAAATGATTAGCGATATTTATTCTTCAGATACGAGAAAAATATTTTTGGCNTGGCCTCAATTAGATAAGTGGGTAGAGGATGGAATTCCTGGCGCAATAAATTATGAGCACTTCTTTTATTGCACNTATGAGACACTCATTGAGTTTTTTTCTACAAATGGTTTTGAGTTGAAGGATAAAGAAGATTTTGAGAATCACAGCCATTTTCTTTGTTTCACTAAAAGTGAGAAAACCTCTGAATTATTTTCTCAAAATAAGAATAACTTCATAAAAGTAGAGAATTTTTTCAGAAAAGTTAGGGAAATTAAAATCGAAAAGCCTTCTTACTTCATGCCGGCCAGTATTTACTCACAATATTATATTCTCCAAAACCCAGAGTTGTGCTTGGGCGTCTTGGATAATTCGCCAGATAAGCATGGAAAAAGATTATATGGCACTAATGCAATTGTTCAGCCACCCACTNATATTAATTTGAAAAATAACAATGTAGTAGTTTCAGGCCCACATAAGAAAGAGATTGTAGATGGACTAAAAAGACTTCAAGAGCATAGTTGATTTTGATAACTGAACATTAATATTTTCAAAAGATGAAATATAGAAGTGAAATAGATGGATTGAGAGCGTTGGCTGTTCTTCCAGTCATATTTTTCCATGCCGGAATTGATTTTTTCAAAGGAGGATATATTGGCGTTGATATTTTCTTTGTTATAAGCGGATATCTAATCACATCAATTATTTTAAGAGAAATCAATCAAGGTAAATTTTCCATACTAAATTTCTATGAGAGAAGAGCCAGAAGAATACTGCCCGCATTATTCTTTGTAATGAGTTTCTCACTGATTTGTTCATGGTTCTTTCTTTTGCCAGGAGAGTTCAAAAATTTTGGCCAAAGTCTTATATCAGTAACTTTTTTTGTTTCTAATATTTTTTTCTGGAGAAAAAGTGGATATTTTGATGGTGCTGCAGAGTATATGCCATTGCTNCATACNTGGAGTCTCTCTGTGGAAGAACAATTCTATTTACTTTTCCCAATCTTTCTAATAATTACTTTTAAATTTGGAAAAAGAATAATTGTNCCAATCATTTTCGTAATTGCTTTGGTTAGTCTAGCTATAGCTGAATGGGGTTGGAGAAACGAGCCTCAAGCTAATTTTTATCTGACGCCTACTCGAGTTTGGGAACTGATGATTGGTTCGCTGGCTAGTTTTTATCTTCAAAGAGAGAGGGAGAGTAAAGTATGGCACTCAAGCATCGCTCTAATTGGCTTTTTAATGATACTTTTACCCATGTTTTATATCTTTGACGACAATACTCCTTTTCCAAGCTATCTAACGCTTTTTCCAACAGTTGGAACAGTAATGATAATTATTTTCTCAAGTGAGAATAATCTAATAGGAAGATTATTTTCTTTGAATCCTTTGGTTAAAGTAGGCCTAATTTCTTACTCGATGTACTTATGGCATGTTCCACTCTTTGTTTTCAGTAAATATCTTCTACCGCAAGGTGATCACGATGCAATTTTTCCAGGCATAATATTTCTTACTTTTTCCCTAGCATATTTGAGCTGGAGATATATTGAGCAACCCTTCAGACACAAAAAGAATTTCAATAGAAAACAAATATTTTCAATCACAATATCATCAATGATATTTTTCCTTACGATCGGGATTTCTATTCATCTTAATGATGGTTATGCCTCAAGATTTAGCACTGAACAANAGGAAGTTTTGGNCTATCAGGAATATGAAATTGACAAACTTTACAGAGAAGAGGAGTGCTTTTTAAGACGTGATCAAGATTTTTCAAACTTTGCACAATATTGTGCAGCTATTTCTGAGATTGAAGCAAATTATCTAATTTGGGGAGATTCTCATGCAGCAAGTCTTTATTTTGGACTAAAAAATTCATTGCAAGGAAATTTAATGCAGTTGACATCAACTGAGTGCAATCCCTTATCCTACAATCATAGGCCTCGATCACCAAACTGTGTTGCTATAAATGATGAGGTGAAAAAATTTCTTCAGTTGAATTCTACAATTGAAGTTTTTATTTATGCGAATTGGTATCGTTATTCAAAGAATGAGAATTTTCAAGAAGATCTGGTTAATACTATAGAGTTTCTCAAAAAAAATAAGATAAGTTATAAGATTATTGGGGGAACACCACAATTCGAACCATCGCTGCCCCATCTTTTAGTGAGAGACCAAAACTATCAAAATAAGGCAACAATTATAAATGTCTCTGTTGATAAAATATCTAAGGTAAATGAATGGCTAAATGCAGCAATACCAGATAATAGATTTATTGATGCCCAAAAGATTTTTTGCAGTCAAAAAGATTGTAGATTTAAGGATGAAAGTAGCAATTTATTTTTTTGGGATTATGGCCATTTAACTAAAGAAGGATCACTNTATTTAGGTTCTAAAATTGAGGAGATTCATTCGAATCAATGACTTCCAAGGGGAATAACACTCAATATTCATAGGATGTTGATTTATNTTAATTTGCTTATCAAGTTTGACCANTCAGCTTTCCATGATTCTGAGATCATTGCATAATGGGATTGATAGAGATCTATGGAACTCTTTGTTTCACTGCTATTCCACCAATCATCAATATTTCCTGAAATAGAATTGAGAAATTTTGCAGCATCAGATCCGCTTTGATGATAGATTTTAGCTTTCTCTAAATTTTTAAAAACTTCATATCCTTCATCGGTTAGTGGCCAGTGGCTTTTTTCCCAAAATAATAAAGTAGGAATTTGGGCTGATATTGATATGTCAAAAGTTGTTCCTGGATGATCAATGATTACGCACTTTGCATTCATTAATCTTTTGTCAAATTTTTCATCAATGAACTTTATNTTGCGATATTTACTTTTCAGAAATTCTCGCTCGGGGTAACTATCTACCTCACTGAAATATGAACGATAGACTAAATCTTTTTTATCATCTAAAGCATTTATAAAGTTAATTTTATCGATTCTATATTTTTGAGCCTCCTCGCTTTGGATTCTAGATGCCAATTTATCATTTGTTAATCTGACCTGNGTTCCAACTAGAATGATTTCATCTTCTTTTGATCTTCTTTTATTAATATTTTTACTTAGAAGTGGAGAAGGCATAGGTACTGCGTTAACTTTATAGTTTGAATGTGTTTTCCAGCCCCAAGAAAGAAAGTAGTCTGCATGTTGATATTCTATCGCTGCCATTGCAGGGAAAGCTTTTGCTATTCCATAAGAAAGTCCTCCATGTTGAGATATAATGACTTTCCCGCTTCTTTCCTCTTTAAATTGTGCCACAAAAAATCTTTGGCTTTCGATTCCNCCNAGTATTGCACCAATCAGAAAAATATTATGNTTTTTACTCAAAAGACGGAGTTTGAATTTAGCTAGTGATTCATGATCATTAAATTTTGATGTGAAAGANTCCGGAATNAAATCAAAAAGTATGCTTTCTATGAACTCCTCAAATTCATGATATTTTGATAAAAAAGTCATGGCATTATTTGATTCTTCTGCAAACATTTCAGGCTTTATATAGCCCTTTCTTTGTATTTTTGATCTAATCCCAATTTGAATGCTATCAAGAATAGTGAGGCCTTTGATGCCATCAATAAATATTCCAGAGAAATTTGCGATAATGATATTGATTACCTGTTTTATTTCTCTTCTTAAGTCGCTTACTCTATGGTTTTTATTTTTATCATTAGTTTCCTTTATCGATTTGCCACTAATTTTATCTAAGTACTTTATTTTGAATTTCTTAGGTTTAAGAAAATTAATAAGTAGCGAGTAACTAAAAAGTTGGCCATGTTCGCTTAAAAGAAAGTTAAAGAAATCTCTACTATCTTTAGATCTTATTTTTTCTTTTTTATAGATTGAAACGGATAAATTAGAACCATCAAACTTCGTTANTGTTTTATATCTTATGAAAAAGATCTCGAGTGATCTTATGATCCATGGCGTTATCAAAATGCTCCAATATTCATCTGAATAGTTTCGCCCATGTATNTGGTTAAGCTTTTTCGAGTAATCTTTAGTCAATTTATTTGAGAAACCGATGATGTAGTCACCGTCACTTTTCAGTTCTTGTGAATTACAAAATATTTTTTCAAACTTTTTATCTTCCCATAAGTATTCNCTTTCTTTGGATTCTCGGAAACACCAAGGGCCAAGAGGAATATTGTTTTCATCATCGACATCAAATTCATTTAATGAGCTGAGAATGAGATTCTTCACTTCAAAACCTTGTAATCATTTATTCTTTTATAGTTTATTGCTCGAGAGCTATAGGTTTAAAAACATCTATTAGGTGTTTAAAATCTTGGTTAGTTACTATAAAACTATCATTAAGATAACTTTCTTTTTTATTGTACTCTAATTGCCCTCTGGAGCTTTCAATACAGCAGTTCGCATATAATGCAACAGCATGACCNGCAGCTGTATCCCATTCTGATGTTGGCCCTAGTCTTGGATAGATATCAACCTTATTTTCTGCAATCATACAGAATTTAATGGAGCTACCTGACTCAATCTCTTCATAATCATCAAGCTGATTAAGAAATTCAGATAGAACGTCACTTTTATGTGATCTACTCACAGCAACTCTGCATGCTTTCTTTTTGTTCGCAGTATTTTTCTTACAATTAAGCTCACGGAAGTTATTCGCTTCATTTACATAAAAAGACCCATGACCTTCAATACCTATGTAGGTTTCTTTTCTCATTGGACTATGAACTACTCCGATTATGGGTTTATGGTTTTTTATAAGTGCGATGTTTGTAGTAAATTCACCATTTTTGTTCATGAATTCCTTTGTTCCATCTAGNGGATCTACTAACCAATAAGTATTCCATTTTGACCTTTCTTTATATGGGATTGAAGCATTTTCTTCAGAGATGATTGGTATATCTTTATCAATCTTGGTTAATGAACCACATATGATTTTATTAGACTCAGTGTCCGCCAGAGTAAGGGGAGATCCATCTGATTTTATTGATGATCTAAAATCAGAATTATAGATATTCTCAATTCTCTCACCTGCTAATATTGAAATCTCAATTAGATCTGTAATAATCTTATTTCTTCCCTTATTGTTTGTATTCATTGATTATGTCCTGAGATGAAAACTCTATTTGTAAACAATCTTATCGAAGCAAGCTCCATATGTATTGATCTCATTTTTAAGGAGCAGAATAAGTCTTCTAACAAGCTCAATATAGCACTTACTGGAGGAAGATTTGGTAAGTATTTTGCTGGTGAGCTTGCAAATTCTGAGATCTTATTGAATAAAATACGATTCTTTCAGACTGATGAGAGGTTAGTTTCATTTTCAGATCAGGAATGCATACAAAAGATGCTACTTAACAAACTTGGTCCATTCACTAATCTAGAAACATGTTTTTTTGATCTCAATATATCAGCGACCTCTTCTGGTGCAAACATGAAAAAAAACATAGACGAACTCAACTTAAAAAAATTGGATATAGCGATAATGAGCTTGGGCGANGATGGCCATTTAGCAGGTAATTTTCCTGAATCAAAAAACATAGGTAACAAGATTACATATATTAATGATTCACCTAAGCCTCCACCAAAGCGAATTAGTTTCTCAGTTGAATGGTTAGCACAATCTGATCTTGTTTTGATTGTTGCATTAGGAAGTGATAAAAATGAAGCAGTTAGAGATCTTATTTCAAAGAAGAGTCCTTTTTCAAGTTACATAGAAAGTTCTAGAAATGTTTTTTTTATTACAGATCAAATAACTTCGATAGATAAAAACTAAAGTTTATATAGCAAACAAATTTCTGGATTGAGATAATTATTTTATGAAAATTTCTATCATTGGACTTGGTTATGTTGGCTTACCATTAGCTGTTGAGTTTTCTAAGCTCTATGAAACAGTAGGCTATGATGTAAATGCAAAAAGGGTCAGTGAGATTAAGGCTTCAGAGGACATTAATGGCGATATAGAGCAGGAAATGCTCTCAAATCTTAATGCAAAAATTACAGATTCAGTTGAAGACATAGCTGACTCAGATGTTTTTATCGTAACCGTTCCAACTCCTATCGATGAAAATAATAACCCTGATATGNCCTTGCTAGTAAGCGCCTGTGAAACGGTAGGAAAGTATTTGAATAAAGATAATATCGTTATATTTGAGTCCACAGTCTACCCGGGTACAACAGAAGAAATTTGTGCACCGATCCTAGAGAAAAAGTCTGGCCTAACTTACATCAATCAGTCGAATGTAGACAGCATCTCAAATGACGGTTTTTATTGCGGTTATAGTCCTGAAAGGATCAATCCTGGAGACAAAGAGCATTATTTGACAGATATANTGAAGATTACTTCAGGNTCAACAAATGAAGTTGCAAANANNGTCGATGANCTATACAANTCAATTATTANTGCTGGNACNTATCTTGCTCANAGCATCAAAGTNGCTGAAGCAGCAAAAATAATAGAAAACACCCAAAGAGATGTAAATATTGCATTGNTCAATGAATTATCAATCATCTTCAAGAAAATGAATATTGATACAAAAGATGTTCTTGATGCCGCAGACACTAAATGGAATTTTAGNAGATTCGATCCCGGTCTTGTTGGCGGTCACTGTATTGGAGTTGATCCTTATTATCTTGCTTATAAATCAATACAGGTGGGGCATGTTCCTGAGATGATTTTATCCGGTAGAAAAATCAATGACGGTATGTCTAAAGTTATTGCAGATCAAATCGACCAACTTGTTAAGAAACAAAAAAAGGAGCTTTCTAATAGCAGGATTTTAATTATGGGGCTCGCTTTTAAGAAAGATTGTAAAGATCTTAGAAATTCAAAGGTATTTGATTTGGCTAGTATACTCAATGATTCTGGNTCNAGCATTGAAATATATGATCCNGTAATCAATCAANACGATGTAGAAGTAAGTNATTCATTTGCAATCACTCAATCACCAAAGAAAGGCTTTTATGATGTAGTNATAATTGCGGTNGACCATACGATATTTTNTGATATGGGNATCGATGCAATAAGAGACTTTGGCAATGATGANTTAATAATTTTTGATGTTAAATCAGTCTTTCCAGCAGATGAAACCACCTCAAGACTATAATTGCTATTNTTTAAATAAAACTTGCANTAGACCATGTTTTTAAGAGANAATGCNTTTATCTACTAGTGTGATTCAGTATTTAGGCTGCATCAAAAGACACATANAAATTACCATTTAAAAGCTTCAAAATTATCATGGGTATAATTTCAACAACAGATGAAANATTCAATGAAGATGTCATAAGTTCAGATTTACCTGTGCTTATCGATTTTTGGGCCGAGTGGTGTGGGCCATGTAAAATGATTGGACCTATACTTGAAGAATTATCGAGCGAACTTTCTGATCAAATAAAGATAGTTAAGCTTGATGTCGATAATAACAGCGAATCAGCCATTAAATATGCTATCAGAAGTATCCCAACATTACTGATTCTTAAAGGTGGCGAAGTTCAAGCACAGCATATAGGGGCTGCATCAAAGTCTCAAATACAAGAATTCATTAATAATAATATATAAATTAATATGCCATCAAACGGTAAACATAGAAAAAAAAGAGGTTCTAGACATAAGAAGGACTTTCAGGATAGAGCGGCAACATTTACTTCAGAGGATGTTATTTCAAAAACGGAACTTGAAGGCGATGATGTACTCAGTCTTCCTGTACTTAGGACAAAATCTATAACAGAAATACAAGAAACTGCTGAGGAAATGGGTATTGAAAATATATCTAGAGCAAGGCGTCAGGATATTACATTTTCAATACTAAAGGCGCATGCAGGAGAAGACAAAAGGATTTTTGGAGAAGGCGTTTTAGAAATACTTCAAGATGGATTTGGATTTCTTAGATCAGCTGACACATCATATATTGCTGGCCCAGATGATGTATATGTTTCACCAACTCAGATAAGGAAATTCAATCTTAGAACAGGAGACACTGTATCTGGTTCTGTAAGGCCTCCAAAAGATAATGAGAGATATTTTGCCCTTTTAAAAGTATCCGAAATAAATTTTGAGGATCCAGAAAATGTTAGGACTAAGGCATTATTTGAGAATCTAACACCATACTTCCCAGAAGAAAGACTGAAATTGGAACAAGGAAGTGGAAGTGTAGAGGATCTCACAGCTCGAATTATTGATCTCGCATCACCGATAGGGAAAGGACAGAGGGGCCTTATTGTATCTCCACCGAAAGCAGGTAAGACAATTCTGCTTCAAAATATTGCATCATCAATTACAACAAACTATCCAGATGTTCACTTAATTGTTCTGCTTATTGACGAAAGACCAGAAGAAGTCACTGATATGATCAGAACTGTCAGAGGTGAAGTAGTATCTAGTACATTTGATGAGCCAGCATCAAGACATGTGCAGGTTGCTGACATGGTTCTGGAAAAGGCTAAAAGACTATCAGAGCACAAAAAAGATGTTGTTATTCTTCTCGATTCAATTACAAGGTTAGCTAGGGCATACAATACTGTTGCGCCCGCCTCAGGCAAGGTTTTGACTGGTGGTGTAGATGCAAATGCTCTTCAAAAACCAAAAAGATTTTTTGGTGCCGCTAGAAATTTAGAGGAGGGAGGAAGTTTAACAATCATTGCCACCGCACTTGTGGAAACAGGATCAAGAATGGATGAAGTTATTTTCGAGGAGTTCAAGGGAACTGGAAATATGGAAATAGCTCTCGATAGAAGAATTGCAGATAAGAGAGTTTATCCAGCTGTCCATATTAATAAATCTGGNACAAGGCGAGAAGATCTGCTTATGGATCCAGAGGAANTACANAANATGTGGGTACTTAGAAAAGTCGTTCATGATATGGATGAAATTGCAGCTGTTGAGTTTCTTCTCAATAAAATGAAAGATACAAAAACAAATAATGAATTCTTCGAATCAATGAAGAAATAGAGCTATTTCATCACTCTAAAACCAATATCTTTCCTGAAATACTTTCCATCCCAGTCAATTAGTTTAACAGCAGAATATGCTTTTTCATTGGATCGATTTAAGTCATCTCCAAGAGCCGTTACACATAAAACTCTGCCACCATTAGTTAGAATATTATTGTTTTCTAAGCGCGAACCTGAGTGAAAGACTTTAATATCATCTTTATTAGAAAAATTATTAAGNCCAGAGATTTCTTTGCCAGTTTCATATGATTCAGGATAGCCTATAGACGACATCACAATACCCATTGCTGATTTTTGATCCCACTCAACATCATAGTTACTAATTCCCCCAGAGAAGCAAGTTTGAATCATATCAATAAGGTCTGATTTTAGTCTCAGCATTATTGGTTGGGTCTCAGGATCACCGAATCGGCAGTTATACTCCAAAACCTTTGGATTATGATTAGAATCAATCATCAGGCCGGCATACAGAAAGCCTCTGAACATAATTCCATCCTCAGCAAGTCCTCTAATNCTTGGCTCAATAACTTTTTTTCTAATTGTAATATCTAACTCATCATTTACAAATGGAACAGGTGAATATGCTCCCATTCCACCAGTATTGAGCCCAACATCTCCTTCTCCGATTGTTTTATGATCCTGTGATGTTGCAAGAGGAAGATATTCAGTTCCGTTCACCATAACGATATAGCTAAGTTCTTGACCTACTAGGAAATCCTCAATTATGATTTTTTTACTGGCGTCTCCAAATTTTGTTTCACCAATAAATTCATCAATGGTTTTATTAGCGGTTTCGTGATCTTCTGCAATCACAACACCTTTCCCTGCAGCTAATCCATCAGCTTTAATAACTAATGGTAAGTCATTTTTCTGAATATAATTTTTAGCTTGATCTGCATGAGTAAAGCTTTCATAGCTGGCTGTTGGGATGTTATGTTTTTTCATAAAGGATTTTGCAAAATCTTTAGATCCCTCAAGTTGAGCCCCTAGTGATTCAGGACCAAAGCAGTTGATCCCAGCTTCGGTGAATGCATCAGTAATTCCATTGACTAGTGGATCCTCTGGNCCAACAATAACAAGANCAATATTTTCTTTTTTAGAAAAAGAAACTAGACCTTCAATATCAGAGGAACTGATTTNGATATTCTCAGCTTTAGGCTCGAGTGAAGTTCCAGCATTCCCTGGTGCTACGAAAATTTTATCAACAAGATCAGATTGTGAAGCCTTCCAAGTGAAAGCATGTTCTCTTCCACCGCTTCCAATAATTAGAACTTTAATCATGGTCAATGCCTAAAATGCCTCATATGAGTGAAAACCATTGCAATATTTTGTTTGTTTGCTTCTTCGATGACCTCATTATCCTTAATTGAACCGCCTGGTTGAATGATGCATGAAATTCCATNATTGGAGGCCATTTCAATACTATCACTGAAGGGAAAGAAACCATCAGATGCCATAACAGATCCTTTTGTTTCTAGGTTAGCTGCCGCTGCTTTTAAGGCAGCAATCTTGGCACTATTCACACGACTCATTTGCCCCGCACCTATTCCTATGGTCTGTTGGTTTTTTGCAAAGATAATCGCATTGGATTTTATATATTTGCAGACTTTCCATGCAAAAATTAAATCAGAAAACTGTTCTTCTGTTGGCTCTTTATCCGTAGTAACTTCAAACTCAATATCTCTTTTTTCTATGATTTGATAATCATCCTCTTGAACCAAGAACCCACCATCAATTGCCTGGATCGTCCAATCTTTCCTATCGGTCCTATTGGGCTTGGATATCACTCTTATATTCTTTTTTTC
>PAWK01000069.1 GCA_002714195.1 Gammaproteobacteria bacterium
CAGCTCCTCGGATCCTTTCTCTTGAATCCTTGGTGGATTTGCAAGCTATTTTTTATCATCGACTCTTGCAAATGCTTTCACCCTTCGGCCTCTCCCTCCAACTTCTCTCTAGGTATTCCGTCTGCAGTTGGTCACTAGTCGGTCGTTGTCGGTAATGATGATATTACCCCGATCAGTTTCTGTGTCAACATCTTTTTATAGTTTTTTTAATTTTTTTTTATTTAATTTAGTAGCGCTAAAATCAACATGAATTATGAGCAAGTTGTTGCAACATAGTTGTGCAAAATAATTCAAAAATGATAAAAAAGAGTGCAATTTTGTCCCGTTTTTATCTATTGGTTAGTCCTCTCTTAGTCAGTCGTTTTTTCAAAATCAATTTTAATAAANCGAGGCTTTTGCTTTTCACCGAGTTTGTCTTTCATTCTTTTGCCACGAAGTATATTAAGCCTNCTGTAATTACCTATATNGCCANNAAATTCATAAAGCAACTCCCTACTTTGGGTAAAATTTCATGTCGACCGAATCATCTTGTAAATTCATCGTCGTGATACATATGTACTGGTTACCGTCACTAACATCATCTAAGGAGTAGAANGAATAGATAAATCCATTCCTACTCCAAACACCTTGACGAGACGAACTTACTCTNGATCCATCATTGTTTATCGCCGTCGCTCGTCCTTGGAACGAACCTTGGTCCNCAGAGTTAGGATTATCTAAATTTATGTTATACGTTAGCCAAGTCTTTCCGTATATTTCATTGTCAGACACGACATTAAGAACTCCACCTTCGTCTGTCAATACTATAGAGCTAATAGTGCCTGAAAGACTCACTTCGTTGCCTGTTACGTCAAAAGCAAACGTAAACANTGGCGTGGCAGCAGTGAAGGAAAATACAATTATTAGCGAAAGCACTTTAGACATTTTTAACTCCTACTCATTTGAAAAAACCTTAAATTTGACAAATTTCTGCATATTCATACCTATAAGGTACTATAAATAACGGCTTACAGAAAACGCCGCTACCTTAATAGTTCAAAAAGAGCTTGATCTATAAACGCGTCATCTTCATCGTTGCTAAANCCCGGACCTCCAGCNCCATGCCCATAAATTGATTCTATGACTCTCAACTCTGCATTAGGCATTTTAGAAACTTCAAAAGCATTATCTTCGGGTGGAAAATACATGTCTGTACGTCCAGGCATNACAATTGCCGGGCATGTAATAGAAGATAACGCTTTCGCTAGATTTCCTTCAAATTTTGAATGATTGCTGACATCAGCTCTCTGCCAAGTGTCCAGCATCGCAAGTAAATTATTAGCATCNTTTTTCGGCGTAAAAAGTGCATGCCAAGCATCGAGAAACTCTGCTGTATCTTTAAAATCTTGACCCAACCACGAAAGATGAAGCCTCTCTCTAAAAAATTCTTTAGAAAAGGCCCATCCAGCATAAATTGTTGAAAAAGCCCTTAAACCAGTTTCTGGAGTTGCTTTGTAGTTTCCTTCGTTAAATAAAGGGTCCGTTGTAAGTGCCTTTTTAAGGCTTTCTAAAAAAAGCCAATTGTGGGTTGATGTAACAGAACTTCCGCAAATTGGAGCAATAGCACCGACATATTCTGGATAAAGAGCACCCCAGTGAAAGGCTTGTTGAGCACTCATCGAAAATCCAACAAATAGTTTTATTTTAGAAATGCCGAAATATTCCGTTAATAGCCGATGTTGGGCTTTTACATTGTCATATGGAGTAATTGCCGGATACTGACTTCGATTATTAGAATATTCCTGATGACTTGGTGACGTTGAAAAACCATTACCAAACATATCCGGCACAANNATAAAGTACTTATTTGGGTCTAAAGCTCGACCTGNCCCTATAGCTTGCCTGACGTCCTCATGGTTCCCAGAATACCAAGTCGGGTAAACAATCACATTTGATTTAGCCTCGTTGAGACTGCCATGCGTTTCGTAGGACAAAACAGCGTTTTTTAGAATTTCTCCGGATTGCAAATCAAAATCACCTAGATTAAATGTATCTGATCTCATTCTGTTTTCCTTGTAAGGTTAGCTCGTCATAATTTTAAGAGTGCATTTATACTAAGAAGATACTATAGATATCAGCTAACGAGGAAGCAGGAGAGCAGTTAGCGTAGATCAATTTTTTTCAGCACATGAAACGGCTCGTGAGCATTCCACTTAAAACCCTATGAATATTCCATAATTACGCTTAAAAAAGCTGGACCATATTTTTCCATTTTACGCTCGCCNACGCCATTTATGAGGAGAAACTCCTCCATAGTTCTTGGCAATACCCTGCACATCTGTTGCAAACTGCTGTCATGAAAAATGACATAAGGTGGCACACCCAACTCCTCCGCAAAAAGGCGACGACATTCGCGCAGCGCTTCCCAAAGCGCCACGTCAACATCTGAAGCTAAAGGAGTTTTAGTTTGTCGCTTGACGGTTTTTAATTTAATGTCNCGTCGAAGTTGAATAGATTCATCACCGCGTATTAGAGGGCGACACTTTTCTTCTAAGGCCAAAGCTCCATAGCGATCAAGATCGACTCTCATGAAACCTCTCGCAACTAACTGCCGATAGACTGAACGCCATTGATTGACATCTAATTCCTTCCCTATTCCATATAANGCTAAATCTTGATGACCGAATTGGAAAATCTTGGCGCTATTTGCCCCTCGTAACACATCGATTAAGTGGTTTACTCCAAATCGCTGTTCAGTTCTGTAGGCAACGCTTAATGCCATNCGAGCAGCCTCTGATCCATCCCAGGTTTCTGGGGGGGCCAAACAGCTATCGCAATTGCCGCAAGGATTTGCCAAGGCCTCATCAAAATAAGATAACAATGTTTGCCGGCGGCAAGTAGTTATTTCACAGAAACCCAGCATTGCATTAAGACGGTGGTGTTCCGCTCTTTTGTGTTCTTCACTACCTTCCGACTCTTGCATCATCTGACGAAGTTTGATGACATCTTGCAACCCATAAATCATCCAAGCATTTGCGGGTTGCCTATCACGACCTGCTCGGCCTGTCTCCTGATAGTATGACTCCAAAGTCTTGGGTAAATCCAAATGCGCGACAAAACGCACGTCCGGCTTATCGATACCCATACCGAACGCGATCGTAGCAACGATGATCACGCCTTCTTCCCTGAGAAACCTAGCCTGATGCTTTGCTCTGACCTCTTTTTGTAATCCCGCGTGATAAGGCAGCGCCTTAAACCCTTGAGTTTGCAACCAATCCGCAATGTCCTCGACTTTCTTTCTCGATAAGCAGTAGACGATCCCGGCCTCATTTGGATGCTCAAGTTTAAGAAATTTCAGGAGTTGTGACTTGGCGTTCTGTTTTAAGGTAACGTGATATCGGATATTAGGTCGATCAAAGCTGGAGATNAATTTCCTNGCGTCTTGTAGCTGTAGCCGAAGAAGTATTTCGCGCCTGGTTCGCTCATCTGCAGTTGCCGTTAAAGCTATCCTCGGTGTCTGAGGAAATATTTCATGAAGTAGGCTGAGCCTTAAATAATCAGCGCGAAAGTCATGACCCCACTGGGATACACAATGCGCTTCGTCAATAGCGAATAGAGCAATTTTTGATTGCTCTAAAAGTTGGAGCATTCGAGGCTGAATTAACCTCTCCGGCGCGATATATAATAGATCTAGATTATCACTCTGCAGCGCCTTTTCAATCTTTAGGGAGGCCGATGAATCTAGCGTTGAGTTTAAAAAAGCTGCTCTAACGCCTAATAGCTGCATTGAATTTACTTGGTCTTGCATCAGGGCGATTAAAGGAGAAATAACCACTCCACANCCCTCCCTAAGAATCGAAGGTATCTGATAGCAAAGTGACTTTCCTCCGCCAGTCGGCATTAATACTAGTGCGTCANCCCCNTTCATTAGAGTGTCTATAATTTCATCTTGAGGATTACGAAATTCAGAAAAACCGAATACAGACTGAAGAACTTGCTGGGTATTAAATTTATCTCCCACCATTTCTATTTCTCACAAGAATTAATACAGCTGAAAGGATCAACTTACTCAAGATGCATTTTGAAGAAACGGCTGACCTCGGCAAAAGTTTCGGTGGATTCCGTTGAGCCTAATACAATAAGATATTCAGCATGGGACATGCCCTCAAATACATGCAGGTCAGCAACAACACCTGCATTTCTCATCTTGCGATGGACACGTACGGTGTCGCTAAGGAATAGGTCTCGCGTGCCGGTAATAAGGATGGTGGGTGGAAAGCCAGTAAAGTCGCCGTANACCGGAGAAATCAACGGATCCTTCATGTCGGCGCCTGCNGCGTAAATTTCGGCAGCGCCCTTCANTAAACCGTCATAGGTTACCAACACGCGATCGATGCCTTCGTTGGTGTACAGCGAATCGCTAGTCTTAGTCATGTCCGACCAGGGCGTGCCGGCATAGACGGCACCAGGCAAAGGTAGGTCCAGTTGCTTCATCCGATGTACCGCAGCCAGGGATAGTCCGCCACCGGTGGAGGTGCCGCCAATGGCAATAGACTCAGGGGCATAGGATTGCAAGGCTTCCTGGTAGACGGTGATGGTGTCATCGACAGCTGCGGGGAATGGTGATTCCGGTGGCATGCGGTAATCCACCGAAAGGGCTTGCATGCCTGCAGCNGCAGCTACCTGCACGGCTTCCTTCACAGCGTTATCGCCCCCGCCCAGGACATAGGCGCCGCCGTGGACGTGAAAGAAAAGCTGGTTCTGGTGTTCCGGCGAAATCTGCGTGGGAGTAACCCGGTAAACGCTGACGCCGTCTATTTCATCCTGTTCGATATCTACCTGGTAGGTCTGTTCCAGAAATTCCAGGGACACGAGCCCGGCCTCACCCGCGGCATCGATGAATGCCCGCCATTCGGAAGCGCTTGCCGGATACTGACTGCTGGCGTCAATGTTAGGTGCCGGCAGGCTCGCCAGTGCCGAGTTTAATGCGTCACTCGCTGCAACGGGTGGTGGCAGGCTGCGGCTATCGATGGTCCAGTTGCCGTTCTCGGCGGCCTCCACAAGAGACATCAGCAGCAGGGCAAACAGTGAGGAGTTTCGGATCAATCGAAAATACGCGTGCATGGTCGCTTCCTTTTTTTATTCGTTCTGACTGGTCTATCTTCGTATTTATACCCAGAAGATACTATAGATTTCGACTAACAGGGAAGATTCGGAGCAGTTAGAGTAGATGAACCTTAACTCCATGAATAGGTACACACTACAACCAAAGANAAGTGCGCAACCTACGCGATGTGGAAAAATTANAAGATCTTGATAAATAGATTATAAGAAAATGGTCGGGACGGCGGGATTTGAACCCACGACCACTACACCCCCAGTGTAGTGCGCTACCAGACTGCGCTACGCCCCGATTAATTAATAACTTCAAAATTAGAGCCCAAAAGAGGAAAAGAGATCAATAAGCCTAAACTCTGCTTTTTGGTCACATCTTCGAGATCACCTGCTCAAGATCTTTTATTAGAGACTTTATCTCACTAGACTCTACACTAGGCTTGTTTGTAGCTTTTGGGCCATCACTCATTTTTTGGCGAGCACCACCAATAGTGTAACCTTGCTCATACAAAAGCTTCTTTATTTCGCGTATTAGTATCACATCTTGTCGTTGGTAATANCGACGGTTACCCCTGCGCTTTACTGGTTTTAGCTGAGGAAATTCAGCTTCCCAATATCTAAGAACGTGAGGTTTAACTGAACACAGCTCCCCTACTTCTCCGATAGTAAAATANCGTTTTGGGGGGATTGNAGGAAGTTCGTCGTTATTCGTCGGTTCCAGCATANCCTTCAACCCTCGCTTTAAGTTTTTGACCAGGCCTAAAGGTAACTACCCTTCTCGCTTTAATTGGAATTTCTTCACCAGTTTTCGGATTCCGACCCGGGCGCTGCTTTTTATCTCTTAAATCAAAATTTCCATAACCTGACAATTTGACTTGCTCATTTTGCTCCAGAGATAAGCGGATTTCCTCAAAGAACTGCTCTACGATTTCTTTAGCCTCTCGCTTATTTAATCCAAGCTCTTCAAAAAGGCGTTCAGCCATATCGGCTTTAGTCAATGCCCCGTCGCCCATAATCAATTCCCCAAGTTAATTGCGCAAATTCGCATTAAATTGTTCCTGTAGTCCTTTGACGCAACTACTAATTATTGAATTTATTTCATCGTCACTAAGAGTGCGTGAAGGATGTTGCCACGTCAACCCCAAAGCAATACTTTTTTTACCCTTTTCGACGCCATCTCCTTGATAAACATCAAATATTCGAGAATTTATTAAATATTCACCAGCATTATCTGTGACACTTCCAAGAATCTGTGCTGCGGGAATCTCTGAACCCACTAAGATTGCTAAATCTCGAGCAACTGACGGAAATTTCGATAAGGTCTCAGCTTTAGGGATCATTCCTAACTGCAGAGCCTTCAACTTTAACTCAAAAACAAAAATTGAGTCGTCTAATCCAAGCCCTTGTAAGATTCTTGGATTTAAAGCGCCAATATGCCCTACTATAGTTTCGTCTGGCAAAATCGCTTGAGCGCACTGTCCCGGATGCATGCTTTTGTGCTCCGATTTGATAAACGAATATTCGTTCTCGCTGCGACTTAGACCCATCAATATTTCAACATCACCCTTCAAATCGTAAAAGTCGGCATCACCTTTTTCATTAATCCAACTGCGAGGCATTCGGTCACCTGAGATCAGTCCAGCCACCCTCGACTCCTGCCTTATCGAATCTCGTTCTTGCTTAAATACAAGCCCGCACTCAAAAAGTCTTATTCGCTCCTGATGTCTATTCACGTTGTATTTATATGCCTCAATAAGTCCCGGCAATAAACTGCTTCGCATAACAGACATTTCGTTTGAAATTGGATTTTTTAAGCTAACTTTTTCTGATTCAGAAATCATTGATATCAAATTAGACTTCTTTGGATCTATGAAGGAGTAAGTAACAACTTCTTGATAATCAAGATCTACTAATGCAGTTTTCAGTCTGCGAAGTGTAACTGTGCTTTCTGGATTAGGTGAATTAAGAGCCTGCGTAAAAATACCCGAAGTTTTAGGTACATTTTCATAACCATAGACACGCACTAATTCTTCGATTAGATCCGCCTCTAAACTAATATCAAATCGATAACTTGGCACCCCTACAGTCATACCTTCTGAATCTTCACGCGTTATTGAAAAACCAAGTCTCAATATGATATCTCGAATTTCGTCAGGTGGAATATTAATACCTAACATAGATTTGACGTTAGCAAACGATAGGTGGACTGATGGAAATTTTGGCAAATTACCTAAGGCTTCTGTGATCGGGCCCGCTTTTCCACCAACTATCGAAATTAAAATTTCCGTAGCCCTCTCCATAGCTACCCGCTGTAGTTCTGAATCAACACCTCTCTCATAGCGGTGAGACGCATCGGTATGAAGGCCATAAAGGCGAGCTTTCCCGGCTATCGCTAAAGGAGAAAAGAAAGCACACTCAAGAAATACATCTTTAGTGCTGTCAGAAACTGCTGTGTCCAAGCCACCCATCACTCCCGCCATAGCAACCGGTTTCTGATGATCCGCAATAACAAGAACCTCTGAATCAAGAGTAACCTGCTTGCCATCTAATAACGTGATTTTCTCATTTTTTTCAGCCATGCGGACATGAATACCCTCATGCAGTTTTCTTAAATCAAAAGCATGCATGGGTTGCCCTAATTCCATCAATACATAGTTAGTCACATCCACGACCGGATCAATACTTCTAAGCCCCGAACGACGTAATTTTTCCTTAATCCATAATGGAGATTTAACATTCAGGTTAATGCCTTTTATAACCCTCCCCAAATACCGGGGGCATTGATCTGAAGCAGATATACTTATGGGTAGTTCAGTTTTGTGCTGAACTGCGACCGGGNAAAATTTGGGCTCTTGATAGTCATATCGAGTTAAGACACCAACCTCTCTTGCCAAGCCTCTAATGCCCAAACAGTCACCCCTATTAGGAGTTAAGTCTAACTCAATACTTGTGTCTTCNAGTTTTAAAGCAGTTCGTATATCACTACCNAACTTAAATTCACTGCTAAGTTCGAGCAAGCCTTCAGATTTATCTTCAAGACCCANTTCCTCTGCAGAGCAGAGCATTCCCTTAGATTCCTCGCCCCGGATCTTTGCCTTTTTAATTTTGAAAGGCCTGTCTTCATTAGGAATCTGAATTTCTGCACCGATTTTTGCGAAAGGTACCTTTAGCCCAGTAACAACATTGGGTGCACCACAGACGACTTTGAAAGTTTCAATTCCATCACTTACTCCGCATATTTTAAGTTTGTCAGCGTTTGGATGCTGCTCTACAGATAAAACCTCCCCAACTACAATACCCGTAAAATCGCGGGCAACTGGGGAGGAGCCATCAACTTCGAGCCCCGCCATGGTTAACCGATCCTTTAATTGATCAGTACTGATCTCTGGATTAACCCATTCTTTAAGCCATTCTTCGCTGAATATCATTGGTGCTTTAAGTAAAATTCATTCAATTAAATTGTTTCAAAAATCTAACGTCATTCTCAAAATATGTTCTTAAGTCACTGACTCCATATCTAAGCATAGCGAGTCTCTCTACTCCCATACCAAAAGCAAAACCATTAAACTTGTTAGAGTCTACTCCTGACATTTCAAGGACTTTTGGATGAACCATTCCACAACCCATAACCTCAAGCCATCCGGTATAACTGCAAATACGACACCCTTTTCCCTTACAAGCCACGCATCCCATATCGGCTTCTGCTGAAGGCTCTGTGAACGGAAAATACGATGGCCTAAATCTCACNGGCATTTCTTCTTCAAAGAANGCTTGAAGAAANTCTTCAACTGTTCCTTTTAAGTCAGCGAAGGTAACTGCAGCGTCAACCACTANCCCCTCTACTTGATGGAACATGGGAGTGTGCGTCAAATCCGAGTCACATCTATAGACTTTCCCGGGACAAATCATTTTAAAAGGCGGCTCACCGTCTTCCATCACACGAACTTGGACAGGCGAAGTGTGTGTTCGCAACACATGTCCGTCATTTACATAGAACGTATCATGCATCGCTCTCGCCGGATGNTGAGTGGGTATATTTAACGCTTCAAAATTATGATAGTCGTCTTCAATTTCAGGNCCAATCTCAATTTCATATCCNGCGGTAGCGAAGATTTCAGTTATACGATCGATTGTAGTAGTTATTGGATGCAAACCGCCCNTACTTTTTCGTCGGCCGGGCAGAGAAACATCTATACTTTCAGACCTGAGTTGTTCTTCTAAACTTTCTTCAAGCAAGCAGGCCTTTCGAAAGTCTAACGCTTCCTGCAACTTNCGTTTAGCAATATTGATCGACTCACCAGCAGCTGGCCTGTCTTGNNGTGGGAGCTGACCCAGGGATTTCAATAAGGTCGTGAAAGTCCCTTTTTTTCCTAGATAATTTATGCGCAAGGTGTCAAGCGACTCTTCGTCCCTTGAATCGGTAATNGCCTGCAATGCCTCTGCAAGCAAGGATTCAGTATCATCCATTAGCAACCACCTCCGATGACCGGATTTATGCGGCTAAGCTAGCTTTAGCTTGATCAGCAATTGCCATAAATGCAGGTTTATCATGAACAGCTATATCAGCTAAAACTCTTCGATCTATCTCGATATTTGCTTTCTTCATACCTGCAATCAACTGGCTGTAAGTAATCCCATTCTCCCTAGCTTGTGCATTGATACGCGTAATCCAAAGGGCGCGAAATACTCGCTTCTTTGCTCTACGATCTCTATAAGCATACTGACCGGCTTTAATTACGGCTTGCTTGGCAACACGAAATACCCTGCTCCTAGCCCCGTAATAACCTTTTGCTTCTTTAAGTATTTTCTTATGGCGCCTATTGGCAACCACACCTCTCTTTATCCGAGCCATTAGTAATCCTCTCCCCTAACTTAGTTTTCGCGAAACATTCGCTTAACAGCAGGCACATCAGAACTGTGCACAGAACTGGTCCCACGCAGTTGGCGTTTTCGCTTAGTTGTCATTTTGGTGAGGATGTGGCTTTTATAAGCGCTTTTGCGCTTAAACCCAGAACCAGTCTTTTTAAACCGTTTGGCCGCACCACGATGGGTTTTCAGTTTTCCAACCATATCTTGACTCCGCATTTGCTGTTAGTAGCTTTTAATAGTAGAGCTGGCAACCCAAATGATTATTTTTATATTGCCTAAAAGGTAATACAAGACAAACAATCCATCTCGGCTATCAGCGTTTTTTTACAGGCGCCAAAACCATTACTATCTGACGACCTTCCATCTTGGGTTCCTGCTCGACCGTTCCGTGATCAGCGAGATCATCTCTGATTCGCTCAACTAGTTCCTGCCCAAGATGTTGATGGGCTAATTCCCTGCCTCGGAATCGAAGTGAAACCTTGGCTTTATCCCCATCAGATAGGAAACGTATCAGGTTGCGTAGTTTTACCTGATAATCCCCTTCTTCCGTCCCTGGTCTAAACTTAATTTCTTTTACATGAATCCTTCTTTGTTTCTTTTTGTTAGCAGCCTTTTGCTTCTTTAAGTCAAAAACGTGCTTACCATGATCCATAATTTTACAGACCTGAGGATCTGCATCTGGAGCGATCAGCACTAGGTCCAATTTAGCTTTCGNAGCCTCATCTCGGGCCTCCTCAANTGGNACTACTCCGAGTTGGCTCCCATCGGCNGCAACTAAGCGGACTTTATCCGCCTCAATAAATTCATTGATAATGGATTTTTTTGAAGAGCCCTTCATGATACGCGCAAGCGCTTTATCCCCTGACTTACGCTTATTGTTGTGTCAACCAATCTATTCTCCGTTGATTTCATTCTGACTATTCACGTTTCGGCTGAATTGATCCGCATCCCTAGTTATAAGCTCACACAAGCTGCTGATTTCCATAGAACCCAGATCTTCCCCTCCGCGTTTACGAACAGATAAAGTTTCCGCCTCCACTTCTTTGTCACCTACGACTAAAAGATAAGGAACCTTCTGTAATGTATGCTCGCGGATTTTAAAGCCGATNTTNTCATTTCTCAAGTCTACAGCGACTCTAAACCCTTTATTTTTCAAGGATTCCTCAATTTTTTTGCAATATGCGGACTGATTTTGAGAAATATTCAGAATTACAGCTTGATATGGNGCCAACCANGTTGGCATTGCTCCCGCGTATTGTTCGATCAATATTCCGATAAATCGTTCAAAAGAACCCAAAATAGCTCGGTGAAGCATTACAGGTCTAGCGTCGCGTCCACCGTTTTCATCCACGTACGTAATATCAAAACGCTCAGGTAGGTTCATGTCGACCTGCAATGTGCCGCACTGCCAATCTCGGCCNATAGCNTCCCTNAANACAAATTCAAGTTTNGGNCCATAGAAAGCTCCCTCACCCGGGAACAAGACATAATCCAAGCCCATCACATCTAGCGCATTACTCAAGGCCCCTTCAAGTTTATCCCAAATCTCGTCAGTACCGATTCGATTCTCCNGCCGTGTTGAAAGCTTTATCTTGACTCNCTCAAAACCAAAATCTTTATAGATGTCCAANACAAAAGCTACCACATCAATACACTCTTGCTCCATTTGACCTTCAGTACAGTAAATGTGGGCATCATCTTGCGTGAAATGACGAACTCGCATTAAGCCGTGCAGCGCCCCGGATGGCTCATAACGATGAACCTTACCAAACTCAGCCATGCGAAGCGGCAAATCACGATAACTTTTTAATCCTTGTGCAAACATCGATACAGAACCAGGACAATTCATTGGTTTGAGAGCAAATATACGCTCGTCCTCTGTTTGAGTTGAAAACATGTTCTCNCGATAGTTAAACCAATGACCAGATGTCTCCCACAAACTTCTATCCATTACGTCAGGGGTATTGACCTCAATGTAACCCGCCTGATCCTGACGTTCGCGCATATAGTCAAGCAGCTTACGGAATAAAGTCCATCCTTTGGGATGCCAGAAGATCGAACCTGGAGCTTCCTCACTAAANTGGAATAGGCCAAGTTCTCGGCCCAATTTGCGATGATCTCTTTTCTCCGCCTCCTCAAGTTGTGTGAGATAGGTATTTAGCTCTTTTTTTGAAGCCCACGCAGTTCCATAAATCCTTTGGAGCATCTCATTCTTAGAATCTCCGCGCCAATAGGCTCCTGAAACTTTGGTGAGCTTAAAATTCTCCAGAAAGCTAGTATTCGGTACGTGTGGTCCACGGCACATGTCTAAATAGTCTTGATGGTAGTAGAGACCCATGGCTTTCTCTTCAGGCATGTCTTCTATTAACTTTAATTTATATTGTTCACCTCTGTTTTGAAATTCTGCGATCACTTCATCTCTTGGCGTCATCTTTTTTACAACATCATATTTTTGTTTTATGAGCGATCGCATTCGCTCTTCGATAATCTCTAGGTCTTCTGAGGTAAAGGGTTTTTCCACTGCAATATCATAGTAAAACCCATTTTCAATAACTGGACCAATCACCATATTNGCCTTTGGGAATAACTGTTTAACAGCATGCCCGATCAGATGAGCNCAGGAATGTCTGATAACTTCGACACCCTCTTCGTCTTTATTAGTGATTATTCTTAAAGAAGCATCNTGCTCAACGAGATCGCAGGCATCACACAATTTACCATCGACTTCACCCGCAATTGTTGCGTTNGCNAAACCTGCTCCAATATCTGCGGCGACTTCNTATACCGTCACAGAATTCTCGTATTCCTTCTTNCTGCCATCTGGAAGTGTTATTACTGGCATTTACTTTAAACCTAAAATTGTCTGGGCACTCTGCTAGCAACCACTATTAGCTCACATGCCAAAAATCTATTCACATTAAAATTATTATTGGTAGGCACGACCAGATTCGAACTGGTGACCTCTACCATGTCAAGGTAGCGCTCTAACCAACTGAGCTACGCGCCTAATACTTATTCAATATTTATCCGCCAATCCGAAGATAAACTTACCTACGCTTTTTTTGAAAAAACGGTCGATTATACGGAATTTACGGCGTTGGTGTCGATTAATTTGAATTGTTTGATCTTATGGCCNTACTGACTCAACAAGCTCTCTCTCAANTCAGTAATTTCATCTCGAGTCCTTGCTGCACTCTCAAAATCTAAATTTTTTGCTTGNTCGTACATTTGCTTTTCAAGTGTATTAATTTTTTCACCTAGGTCAGCCGAACTNAGCATTTCAAGAATAGTCTTATCAGAAGATTTTCCTGCATTCCTCTTTCTATCCGACCTACTGCTCCCGGATGGGGTATACGCCCCTTCCATCACATCCAAAACCTTCTTTGTTACGCCTATTGGNGTGATGTTATGCCTTTTATTAAATTCTATTTGCGTATCCCGCCTTCGATTCGATTCATCCATTGCTCTTTGCATAGATCCGGTTATCTGGTCGGCATAAAGGATCGCCTTTCCATTGAGATTTCTTGCGGCTCGTCCAATTGTTTGAATTAATGATCGATCTGAGCGTAAGAAACCTTCTTTATCTGCATCTAGAATCGCAACTAAAGAAACTTCGGGAATATCCAACCCCTCTCTAAGCAGGTTAATCCCAACTAGAACATCAAAATTACCAAGCCGAAGGTCTCTGAGTATTTCTGATCTTTCAACTGTATCAATATCAGAATGAAGGTACCTAACTCGCACNCCATTCTCCGCCAGAAAATCAGTCAGATCCTCNGCCATCCGTTTAGTTAAAACGGTCACTAAGACTCGCTCTTTTTCGGACGCGACCCGATTAACTTCAGAGAGTAAATCGTCAACCTGGGTTGAAGCGGGCCTGACTTCAAGTGTCGGATCAATCAATCCAGTCGGTCTGACAACTTGCCTAACACGCTGTCCTTCATGATTCTCCTCATACGGGCCCGGCGTAGCCGACACAAAAATGATTTGGGGNGTTAAGTTTTCCCATTCNTCAAACCTTAATGGTCTGTTGTCGAGAGCTGAAGGTAATCGAAAACCATACTCGACGAGAGTTTCCTTCCTGGAACGATCACCTTTATACATTGCTCCCAGTTGAGGAATACCAACATGAGACTCATCTGCAACAACGAGCCCATTGTCCGGCAAGTAGTCAAAAAGTGTTGGTGGCGGCTGCCCAGACTTCCTTCCAGATAAGTAGCGCGAGTAGTTCTCTATTCCTGTGCAGTAACCGAGCTCTTGAATCATTTCAAGATCAAAGCGAGTTCGTTGCTCAAGTCTTTGAGCTTCCACTAGTCTATTATTATTTCGCAGATACTCTAACCTNTCTCGTAGCTCTTCTTTAATCGAGTCCAGTGTTGCTAAAATAGTCTCACGGGGAGTCACATAGTGCGATTTAGGAAACACAGTTAACCGCGGCACTTGTTTTATTAAAGCCCCAGTCAAAGGGTCGAAATAAGAAAGTCTTTCAATTTCATCATCAAATAATTCAATTCGAATAGCATTCCTTTCAGATTCAGCCGGATAGATATCAATAACATCTCCACGTACACGATAAGTAGCTCGATGGAGCTCCATATCATTTCTCGTGTACTGCAGCTCAGCTAGTCGGTTTAATAATTTTCGCTGCTCGATACGATCTCCGACATCAAGATGGACGACCATTTGNAGATAGGTTCCCGGATCTCCCAAACCATAGATAGCTGACACNGTTGCAACAACAATCACATCCTCTCTTTCAAGAAACGCCTTAGTTGCAGAAAGACGCATTTGTTCTATGTGATCATTGATCGATGCNTCTTTTTCGATGTATACATCTGATGAAGGGACATATGCTTCAGGTTGATAGTAGTCGTAATAAGACACAAAATATTCAACCGCATTATCTGGAAAGAATTCCTTAAACTCGCCATATAATTGGGCTGCTAAAGTTTTGTTTGGAGCCATAACAAGGGTCGGACGCTGAACCTCCTCAATCACATTCGCAATAGTGAAAGTTTTCCCGGAACCCGTAACACCCAGTAAAGTTTGCGCATGCAACCCNTCCTCAAGGCCTTCTACCAACTGGCTTATTGCTGCCGGCTGATCACCTGCAGGTGAGAATTTTGATTTTAATTTGAATTCCTTGCTCATAGGTTTGTGTAAAATTTCTCTAAACTTATTTGACTATATTTATCATATAAAATTTTACTGCACTTTCTATGACAAGCTCTCTCTGATAGTCCGCAGGATCCGNTCTATATCTATCATCGGATTCGCTGCAACTGACCTAACCCAAGTTTCGTGATCAAAATTGCAACTAGAAAACATTCCGGCCGGCAAATTATCCATAAAATCTCTTGTGCTTAAATCTACGGGTCGAAAAACTGTAACACCAGTCTGAGGAATCCCCCAAAGACTCATACGCTCATCCTTTTGAATTTCGATTGCAAATTTCTCGCTCTTAGACATTGCTAGATCTATATAGTGCGCAATACCTTCTCTTCCCCATGCAATTATTGTTGCCAACAGTGATACCGCCGATGCTCCCCGAGAACCTTGAATACCAATGTTAGGCGAGCTCATATATTCACCCCCAAAGCTGATTTTTTTAGTCACTGCTTCATTGTTCTTAAATAAGATTAGCGCCGACTCCTTAGGCTGGAATAACCACTTGTGTGCCGAAACTGAAACTGAATCTGCTCTATCNATTCCATCAAGCAAATGCGCATACTTTTGGCTAAACCTGAGAGGTCCAGCCCACGCCCCGTCAACATGGGTCCACTTTGCCGAGCCAANCAGAGAAAAGTCGTCTATNGCTCCCGTTTTGGTCGTGCCCGCTGTCAGGACTAGGCAGGCATTTGATAAATCGCCAAGTTTTTCTATATTTATTTTATCCCGGAAATCGCTCTCAATAATTTCTATTGGTAAACCAAGTATCTTTGATGCTTTCACGATACTAAGATGCGCTGCATCGGATGCAACAACCTTNTCTATTCCAGCGTTTTCTCTAGCCGCCCATAATGCAGTCAAGTTCGCTAAAGTCGAGCCGGANCACATATGCCCCCCTTCCATACCANAGTAAGGAGCAAGCCAGCCAATAATGCTGTCTTCTGCTTCACGCGCGAATGGCCCGGTTTCATGATGCAATAAATTTTGATTTAACCTGGCATTCCACAGACTTGTCGCCCAAGTAATCCAAGGAGTAGGCGGGTCCATATGAGCAAAAGATTGAGGCTCGTCNAATCGTGCAGCGCGCCCAAGGACATGTGGTGCGAGCAATTCAAGAGTTTCAATTTCACCCAAGCCCACCTCTGGAAANCGTTCGGGAAGANTTGNTCTTTCCTTCGGCGTCTCTCTCAACAGCCCAATTGCAGTTTCAAGCCCAGCATCAACAAGAAAGCTCTTATCTAATTTTTTCAAACCAACTACTCTTTAATACTAAATCGCAAAAGTTTATTAACTAAAATCACTATACAAGTTTTCTTATAGAAAAGTTTGCAGTAATGAAAGTTACTCATCTATGCTATGTTTATATTTGCTGAATAAAAATATGAATCCCGTAACTTGAATATTACTAAGGAGTTAACTATGAGTACAGACAGTATTACTTTACAAGCTCGCCAAGAGCGAACAACCATGCAAGTCACTTCAGTGGAATTTAGAGACGGCGAAACTGTGATAACAGCACAGGGCGAAATGGGAACCTATGGAACTGTATATACCTCATATCTATTAAAGTATGACCCCAGTGGTAATGGCGGGACGGTATCAGGTCAGGGTCGTGGCGTCGTCGACAAGGACACTTTCTTCTCTGGCACATTTTCAGGAGTCTGGAAACGAGATGGTTCAAATATTGTAATGAGAAATTTGGTGAACATTTCAGACGGAACGACAAATCTTGACTCTATAGTCGTGAACACCGGACAAAGAAACCTGACAATCGACGTTTATGTAATTGACTAGTTAAACTGATAAGAAGTTAAATAATTCAAGAATTGAGTACTCATAGAAAACTAGTGGATAAGGAGTCCCAGCATGTTTCGATTGAATGTCATAGCGCTAGCCTGCCTGCTCCCAGTATTATCAACCCTTAATGCTGAAGAGCGAATAATTAGCAAAGCCGAATTAACAGACCGCGTTCTGGGGTTTTGGAATGGTCAGTTACTCGGCAACTATATTGGCTTCCCCTTTGAGAATCTTTATAGTGAAGACGCCATTCCAGTATTAGTTGAGCGGATATACACCGCCGATTATGCAGGTGAGGTCCCACTAAGAATTAACAATAATGATCGTCGCGGTTATATTCCAATTCTTGCTCGTAGCTTAGGCGGCGCCTTCAGTGATGATGATACCGACATTGAGTTCGTTACGCTTCACGCGGTCGAAAAATATGGCCTTGGAATCACGTATCCAGAGATCACTGAAGCATGGAAGACTCATATCAACGACTTTATTTGGGTTGCCAATCGTGAAGCGCGAAATCTAATGGACCAAGGTTTTGTTGCTCCCGACACCGGTCGTAAGGAAAACAACAAGCACTGGTTCCAGATCGATCCGCAATTGGTTAATGAAATCTGGAGTGCGTTCTATCCTGGCATGGTTGAACAGGCAACCGAGAGAGCTCTCTGNGGTGCNCGAATTACGAATGATGATTGGGGAACACATCCAACCATGGCCTACGCTGCAATGATAAGCGCCGCATTCTTTGAAGACGATGTCGAAAAACTAGTTAAACTTGCTGTAGATGCTGTTCCGAATCGTGGCCCCTTTGCAGAGGGGATCAGGGACGTGATTCGTTGGCATGAAGAACATGATGACTGGCGNATCACACGCCAGTTGATACATGACAAATATTGGGCNTACAAAAGCGCNGAGCTGGAGGCTCCGGTGAGTATAGTTTCCTCCCTAAATAATGGTCTTACCGGGATCATGGCCTTACTCTATGGCGAAGGTGACTATACGAAGACAGTCGGTATTGCTACATCAGCGGGCTATGANAGCGACAACCAAGCAGCGACGCTTGGNGGCCTTATTGGCACTATGAAAGGCATGAAAGGTTTAAATAACGACGTGGTGACAAGAATGAAAACCTTAGATGCCTCTTGGGAATGGGAGACGCCATTCAACGATACATACGTCAATATTTCTCGCGATGAGATCGCGCTTCGCACGCCAATAACTGAGATTGCCGCTCGCATTGTCGCCATTGCAGAACAAGCAATAAGAGATAATGGTGGACGAATGATTAGTAACAACGGTGAAATCTATTACGTTGTTAACTCAGATATATAAGGCATGCAAAGTCTCTTTCGCTAACTCTAGGTTATTTGTGCATGAATAAATTAGTTAAAATAATCGCTGTAGGAGTGTTGTTTATAGGCAGTGTGATCAGCTATATATATACCGCTCCTTACGCTGGTAATGCTGGCCTTTCGCGGATGCCTGGAGTTCGCATCGGCGGCAATATAGTAGAGCCTCCGGACGACTTCAGCGTTTTCAACGAGGTCGGCACTAATCTGATAATGAAGTTGGATGGCTTCCCACCATTTGTGGTTTATCTTGCATACGTAGGAACACCCGAAGGTGTGATCACAGGAACTCGCCCGGACGGNGGATACTGGCCTCAGCGTGTGAGAGACGGTCGTAACGAAGGATGGTTGCGTATTGGTGATGACACTTTTGCGATGAAGGCAACTGAAATTCGCGGAGATGCGCGACTGCCGATGCTCGAACTTTGGAGACCTCGNGCTGCAAGAAGCGCTCGAGCTATCGCTCAAGCTGCAGGCAATCCTCCACCCACAAGCAATAACAACAGGAGTTCAGAGCCTCAACTCCTCCCTGAAATCTTTTTATGGACCCCGAGGTAGCAGAACAACTTTAAAACCGATAATTTAAGCATTAACTTTTTACATTTTTAGCTCATGCGGATTAATCATGAAGAGAATTAGCTTAGATACATGGATTCAATTAATTGGAATGTTAAGNGTGGTGGCGGGTTTAATCTTTGTAGGAATAGAGATGCGACANACCCAACAAGTCGCGCTAGCTGCTCAGCAACAACAAAGAGCATCAGCATTATTAGACATTATCGGATCTTTCTCTGAGGNAGAAGCACCAATAAGTTGGCTGGATTTTGTTGATGCAAATTTCGATGTGTCTAATGAGAGAAATAAGGCACTAGGAGAGAATGCTGCTTACCAGCTATGGATGGTTTATGAGAATGACCATCTCCAATATGAACTGGGATTAATGGATGAGGAGATTTGGCTATCTAAGCTCGCAGCTATGCGATACCTGTTCAATCGCTGTCAGTTTCAGTCAGTGAACGAAACAGCTTTAACCTTCTCCAGTGCGGNGTTAACGGNACTATTAGGCCAANCCAACACCGGCGAGTGTGATTNATCACCTGAATCAATAGAAAGCATGCAATGAAGCTAATCGCAACAATAGCCTTACTCTATTTTTCTTTTGTTAGTAATGCAGAATCAGCTTCAGAAGGCCCAATCTTCTTACTTTGCTCTGAGTCGAACGACACAGATTACAAATATTTAATTTTCATGATTACAGAAGACGGCTGGCTATATGACGTAATAAATACTCGTGAAGTTAGACTAGAGACCTATGGCAGCACGGATTATTCCTACCAGACTTTATCAAATAATTTTGCCAATAATCGTTATTATTCAGAAAGCTGGGTCCATATCAGCGAATCAAAATTCACCTTATTAACAACTAGCAATTTTTCTAGGGAATTCTTCATAAACTTCGATAATGAAACATTTAGAGAGATAGACTCTGGTGTAATAAGTAGAAATCTTTCCGGAAGCTGCTCGACAAAATCCGCCGAGTACTTATCAGAATTCACCGCAAACTTAGAGAGTAAATTCCATGACTGGANACGTTCTAATAAAAAAGGGTAGTCTTATTNCNGGAATTAGGTCCTTAGATTTAGTGATTCAGCGTACATGAGAAATTACTTTCTTCAGCGCCATCAAAATCAAGCGACAGCAACAAGCGCGATTTACCACTCTTTAAGCACGGAGAACGGTGCACAAGACCGGCTCCTTCATTACCCGCCCAGGCCTCACCCTTAAGCAATGCAACTTCGCCCTCGCGAAGTTCGTTTATCGCATTGAAATTTGGGAATAAGCCTGACTCTTCGTCACTAGTGCCGGCACTTCTCGGACCGAGTTTGCTTCTGTCAACACTATTATGATCAAGCCACTCGGTGCCAGCACCCTGATACGTGGTCAACAAACGGCATGATACATTATCTACGTGAAACCGGGGGCACATCACATGAGATAAAACCATGAGNCTTAGTCCAACACGTTCGAGACAAAATAAATGACAAAATATATCAACCAAGCCTACTGCATCCGTTATGAGTGGCTTAAAATTCGCGTCAGTGCCAAGTATCTCACTCAACACCTCATGGGTTCTGTTCGGAGTTACTGATACTAGAAATTGCAAATTCGGCTTCAAATCCAAAACGAGACCAGCAGCCAGCAAAATCTCTTTCGATAAATCTCGTTGCCAGATAGCGATATTAATCTCTTGATGATGGATCTCTGTCAGAACACTAAGTCGCGATTCGATAGCGGGTCGTCTTTTCTCGGACACTGGAAAAGGCAGTTCAGTCANCTCGTCTGGAGTACTCATTCGNCATCCTTCCACTCTGGAAATGGATCTTTTAACCCTAACCAGTACTCTTTGCCTTTAAGCAACTCTTCATCTGTTAAGAGACAACCATCCAGAGTTTTTATGATGCCTTCTTGATCAAGCCCCTGTCCGATAAAGACCAGTTCCTGGCGCATATCGCCGAAGGGCTCCTCCCAAAGTTTATAAATATTCTCTAAACCTTCCTCATCTTTAGGCCAACTGTCTCGAGGAACTGCGTGCCAAAACATGCCAGCAAATCCGTAACGAGCGATCCCGCCTGCTTGACTCCATGTCCATGCAAATTCTGGGCGCGAAGCCAACCAGAAGTATCCTTTAGACCTAATTAGCTTTCCAAATTTCTCTGTATTGTGAAAAAAGTTAAAGGCGCGTTCCGGATGGAACGGCCGGCGAGCTGCATAACTAAAACTGCCAATCCCATACTCTTCGGTTTCAGGTACGTGTTCGCCTCGCATCTCCTTAAGCCAACCTGGCGCTTGCTGTGCTCGATCGAAGTCGAACAGCTTTGTATCAAGAACATCATCAATATTAACCTTGCCATCGACAATTGGTATTACCTTTGCGTTCGTGTTTAATGACTTTAGGATAGCAACAAGCCGCTCTATGGCGGGCTTTTCAACTAAGTCGGTTTTGCTAATAAGCAAGACATCGGCAAACTCGACTTGGTCAACCAGCAGATCGGCAACACTTCTCAGGTCATCTTCGCCCAGGGATTCGCCAGTTTCCTGAAGATCTTTAGCCTCTTCATAGTCCTTGGAGAAATTGACCGCATCAACTACAGTCACCATCGTGTCGAGTTTTGCCCTATCCGATAGCGACAAACCGTCTTCATCAATGAAAGTAAAAGTCTCAGCCACCGGCAATGGTTCAGAAATTCCTGTAGATTCTATAACTAAATAATCAAACCTACCCTCTTTGGCAAGACTGTTAACTTCTAAGAGTAAATCTTCTCTTAGGGTGCAACAGATACAACCATTACTCATCTCAACAAGTTTTTCTTCCTGACGGGAAAGTTCAACATCATTCTTAATTAAAGATGAGTCAATATTAATCTCACTCATGTCATTAACGATAACCGCTACCTTCTTGCCCTCTCGGTTATTAAGGATGTGACTGAGAACTGTAGTCTTTCCGGCACCTAAAAACCCCGACAACACTGTGACAGGTAGTTTATTACATTGGTTTGAGTTTATTTCGATCATAAGATATCACTGTATCAGGATGATNTCCCGAATTAGTCCCGTAATTGAAAATGCTTACAACTTCAGTCTACACCAGCTGTCAAGNCCTAAGGCCAANCTGTGGCNAGCTCGAAAATAGTTAAACAAAAGNGCAATCTGAAAAACTACCGAAACCTTTTTTCAGAGGACTTGAGGGCATTGAAGGACGAGNTGTNTATAANAAGAATTATCTAACAATAAATACGAGTTANTTTTAGAATTCTAAAACTTGNCCCTTACTTATTACAAGACTGATTCGTTTCGTATTTTTAATATCGTTCAGTGGATTGGCGTTCAGCAAAACCATGTCTGCTCGCTTACCAACATCGATTGTTCCCATCTTCTCTTCNAAAGAAAAGTATTGTGCCGGTTGAAGCGTTGCGGCAGCTATAGCCTCGATTGGCGTAAGTCCGGCCTTAACAAGCATTTCTAATTCAGAATGAAGACTATAGCCTGGTATGGAGAGATTAATTGGCACATCGGTTCCCGCACCAAATGGGACTCCCGATTCGTACATTTGTTTTGTCAAACTCAGGCTCCATTCTGCAAAAGTTAGATCACCNGTCGGCGCAGCTTTTCGACGCTCCCCTTCAAGAAACCATTGTGCTTGAACGGATGTGGGGAGCTTCGACAAAGCATCCTTCCAATCATCTTTCTCATAGGGTGGATTTAGTGCAATCGAGTTTAAACGCAAGGTAGGCACCATCAACGTCTTCGACAAGGACTTAATAGTTTGACTACACTGAAACTCATCATAGTTTCTAATTGCAGGCAGACGCTGTGCGCTGTGAAGCGAGGCTCTTAGTTCAGCGCCAGAAAGCCCTTCCGGGTTCTCAAGCTGACGAATTCTATCTATTAACAGTTCTTCNGCGTTTGCANCACAATCTAGTTCAATGTTTCTCAAGTGCTCTATCGAATCAACCTGTGGCCCTGCAACGCTAGCTCGCATAGATAGAGGTACATGCGAATCAATCGGTAAATCCAACTCATCAGCCACTCCGACTAGCGCGCTAAAGACTTCGGGGCTTGTTAACTCGTATATCTTAATGAAGCTTACCCCTTCATTATAAAGCTTTCTGACCGCCTCTCGCGCTTCGTCCGGCGTCTGAACTGAGACACCAATTTCAGGTCGCCCCACCCCGTTATATACCACTAAATTTCCATCGAGCANTGGTCCNGCAAAATATACCCTCGGTGATACTGCNCCCTCTTTGTTCATTGAATCTGCGACGGGTAAAATATTTNTCATAAGACCGCCAGTATCTCTTACGCTAGTTATACCCCAAGACAAAAAGAGCTTTGGCATCGCTTGAGTCAGACGCACGTCGTAAGTTAAATGAACATGAAAGTCCCAGAGGCCNGGAATGAGGTATTTGCCTGATCCATCTATAACATTTGACCTATCAGATGACTCATCTGTCGGAAAAATTCGTAAGATTTCGTCATCGGCGAAAACAACCGTATGATTCTCGCGAATACCATTCACCGCATCGATAATCGTCACCCCTCTTATTTCGGAAACCTCCCTATTGTCGAGAACCAGACACGATGCTAGCAAAGAACAAGAAAAGGCTATAAATAAGAGTCTCATTTCTTGAGTATACTTGGTAAGTCAGGCCTTTTATACGATAATGACTAAGNCTCTCTGACGGACTCTCTTTAACCTNGAAAGCGAACTTATGATTTTGATATTGATTTCAGATCGATTTTAAGCCTTTTAATAGGGATTTTAGCGAGGCCATTGGCGTTGAAATTAAACTATTGGTGCTCCTACTTCCNATNATTCAANCTACTAAGTATATAGATGCAAATCCAAACTGATAGCAGCATAAATCAACCGATTCTCGATATAAACGAGGCTTTTAGCTCAACGGAACTTCTCGCTCTTTGCGATCGCATTATCGCTTCGGGAATTCTTGGCCGCTCAAAACACTATATCGAACTACTTGAATATTTAGCCCAATGCTCACTGTCGGGCAAATCACCAAAAGAAATTGAGCTCGCCGTTGATGTCCTGAATCGAGGCGTTGACTTTGATGTTTCTTCTGATTCACGAGTTCGAGTGTACATTCATCAGCTTCGGAAGAAGTTGGATAGTTTCTATCAAAGTTATGAGCATGAAGCACCTTATCGAATTGTTATTCCAAAAGGTCANTACACAATCATGGCTCAACACCGAGCGTCAAAGCCGGATAGCGGGATTTCACGCAAGAGCCATAAATCTAACCTAAGCCTTAATAATGGTCTTTTAGTATCTGTAATTATTTTGTTAGCCATTAATCTAATATATATGGCGATTATAATGAGGGATAACCGTGGGGAGATTTCACAGGCTGCCGCCGAACACCCAGTATGGGATAGTGTTCTGCGAGATGATTCGCCCATACTCATTGTTATGGGCGATTACTATATTTTTGGTGAGCTAAATGCCAACGGTAACGTGGCGCGCATGGTGCGCGAATTTAGCGTAAATTCAAGTTCTGATCTGGAAGAAATGCAATTCACAGATTTCGAGCGCGCGGAAAACTATTTGGATCTGGATTTAAGTTATATGCCAGAGGGCAGTGCNTTNGCGTTAGCTCGCATAGTNCCGATACTTNAGGAAGGNGGNAAGAACATAAACATTACCATGATGTCGGATTTAACTACGGCAGATATTCGTGAAAATCATATCGTTTACATTGGATACATTTCCGGATTAGAAAGACTCACTGACATGACTTTNTCGGGTTCTGGGCTCCAGGTAGGCAGAAGCTACGACGAGCTTGTAAATGCAAAAACACAGGAGTACTACACCAGCGATGCGGGATTACCGGAGGAAGGTCAGCCATTTAAGGATTATGGGATGTTTTCTACCTTTCCCGTAAGCACTGAGACGCAAGTCGTCTTAATCTCGGGCATGAGGGATGCGGGACTAATGCATACTGCGCAAGCACTTTCGGACTCAGAGGCTCTCGATGATCTGATAGTCGCTATTGATAATGACACTGACGAGGCACTGGCTAGCTTCGAAGCACTATTTGAGGTTCTTGGGATAGATCGAATGAATTTTAATGCTAACTTAGTTTACGCAGAGCTACTTGATACCAATCAAATTTGGGCAATACCAGAGCCAAATTAGGCTAGTGAAGACTGTCTTTGCGTAAAATCTTGTAATCTCAATTGAGAACTCCAAAGTTCACCCCAAAAACTAGCTAACCCAAGTAANTAAGCTATAACGCAGCNCATATCATCAGGTTAATAACAGTTATTTACCTGNATTATGTGCANCTTCAGGCTAAACTTCGCCGGTTTTTNNACTTATACCTCTTTATTNGGNTACCNGNTCNANACTTTTAACGCTTAAACCTGAATGCAGGAANNTTNTACTATGCAGTCATTTACACAGATAATTCAGAANTCAAAACTTTCCTTACCCATATTTTTATCTATCGCAACACTGGCGGGCAACGCAATCGCCCAGGCGGATAGAGTCGTGGAGGAGATTGTTGTTCCGGGTCGCGCTATCGANACCCTNGACCTAAATGCTACCTCTAGCACTGGAAGCCGGTTAGGTCTAACTATCATGGAAACCCCAGCGTCAGTCGAACTGATTGATTCGAGCGTGATGCGTGCACGCGGTTACAAGAGTGTAGCTGATGCAGTGAAAAGTTTACCGGGCGTCACATCTGGCGAAAGCCCGGCGGCACCATCCACGTTTTCGATGCGTGGATTTAGTCGAAGTTCAATAACCGTGNTAAGAGANGGCATTTGGCTAGGCCCTGCCAATATGGTTATGCGTCCCCAAAACACCTTTAANCTTGACCGGATAGAGGTGCTCCGAGGACCGGGTTCTGCTCTGCATGGACAAGGTGTTGTTGGCGGCACAGTCAACTCTGTAATTAAACGCGCCACCGATAGCGAGCAGCCCATCGAGATGCTTGCATCATACGGCCGCTTTGGCACTTACCAATTCGGTGTCGGTGGTAACACCCAGCTTGGTGATTCAACCTGGTTGAGAGTGGACGTTAATCAGTATGGTTCGGACGGCTATGTTGATCGCATGGATCCTGAATCGACCAATGTAACAGCCAGCATCCTTTGGCAAGCTACAGAAGACTTTGATGTCGAGTTCCAGGTGGATTACCTCGATGATAGTCTGGCCGACTACTGGGGTACGCCTCTGGTCCCGCAAAATTCAGCTATTAAACCACTCGATGATGTTATTCTGACTAGCTCAGGAGAAACTGCAGATGAAAAGGCCAGATTCAGAAACTTTAATGTTCGCGATGGTCGCGCTGAATCTGATCAGTTGTTATTTCGCATGGATTTAAGTTGGCGACTAACCGACAACATTGANCTNAAGAACACAACNTATAGTTTNAATGCNGATNGNGANTGGGGTAACGCAGANGGTTANGTNTACTGNACAGCAGTNGTCGATGTCTGNACCGAGACNGGNGTCATTCAACGCTATTACGGTTACTTCTTTGTNACTCATGATCAGGACTTATTGGGTAATCGGTTTACGGCGAANATCAATTCNCANATAGCTGGNCNTGACAATCGANTNGTAGCAGGAATTGAGCTTACAGATTTAGATTTCGAAAGAGCTCGNGGTTTNCGCAGAANAATTCCNTTAGCNGCNGGTGANNCAGTNGANCCNATTAGNCCCGTTGCNGGTAANTACGGNGCNAGAGANNTACGTGGCATAAGNCCNACCGATATCGATACNCGNGCANTATTTTTAGAGGATGCNNTAGANTTAACCGACAGAATCAAATTAGTNGGTGCNTTGCGGTACGAGGAGCTTGATCTTGTCCGGAACAATTTTAATGATTCAGGCGTGTTAGAGGGTTCTAGCTTTGCAAGAGATTTTGATTGGGTAAGCATGCGTTTGGGTGCTGTCGCTAGACTGTCAGATGACGTTTCTGCCTATGCACAGTACAGTGATGGAAAGGACCCAGTGAATGCCAATATATTTCTAGTCAATTCTGGGGAAAACCTTGATCTAACCGATGTTGAGCAGTGGGAGGTCGGCCTAAAAGGATCTTGGCATGATGGACGCACACAAGCGACAATCGCCTACTTCGACATTCAGAGGGACGATGTGCTCGAAAGAATTGGTGTTGACTCCGCGGCAAGTATCGGCGGTCGCGATTCAAGTGGTTTCGAAATTTCATCAACGTTTAATCCTGTTTCGCAGTGGCGCGTGGGTGCTAATGCGGCCTTTACTGATGCTGAATTTAGAAGATCTACAAATTTCGTAACTTTTGCGGGGAACACTCCGCCTAATGTTGCGGAGGTCACGGGGAATCTTTGGACTTCTTACAGCGAGATAGGTGGCCTGCCTCTCGAAATAGGAGGCTCAGTTCAATATGTGGACGACAGGTATGGTGACAACGCTAATCTAGTAGACTTGAGCTCATACACACTGGTGGATTTATTCGCTACCTGGAGCGGAGCGAATTATAATCTGACGGCTAGGATTCACAACCTAACTGATGAAATATATGTACCATGGTCTGATGTGTTTTACCTGCAGCAGAATGACCCGGGATTTATATATGCTAACCAAATCATGCTATCAGCACCTAGAATGTTTGAGCTCAGCGTCGAATTCGCTCTTTGAGAGG
>PAWK01000070.1 GCA_002714195.1 Gammaproteobacteria bacterium
AGAGCTGTTGCTTCTCCAGTTAATTCCCAGGCAAGAAGAGACCGCGTGAGCATCTGGCCCTGCATTGCGAGAAAGAATGAAAGGTTTCCAAAAAATAACCAGCGGAATTGAGGGATCTTAAAAACGGTAAGACTACTTGAACCCGTCTGCTCGGAATGGACTTCTGGACTGCTAATTTTTTGACTCTCCACGTTGAGCGCGGAGTATAGCCCAATTCCTTGATTAAAGCGCTAAGCCTATAGCAGGTTTTTGTAAATTGATTGTTCTTTAGGCAAACGTTCGATTATCGCAGCAATTGCATTATCGAAGCCTCGAATTTTTGCCATGGCAGTGAAGCTATGGAGAAAAACCCGAATACCAAAGACGATCGCATTAGTGGATGGAAGACGCAGCAATGTTTGTCTTTCAACGCGCCAATGTTTCTGTAGGGTTTCTTTTTTAATATCGACATCTGTCTTCCAATACAAGTCTCCATGCGGCTGAATTGACCAATTGAATCTCTTTAATGGTTTTCCAGGCTTGAGATTTCTCATCAATCTGTCGACCTTGTTTGACATTTGATTCTTGTACCCCGGCACTGGGTTGTGGATCTCGCTTACAGGCTTTCCGATTTTACTCGGCATATCCCAATTTGATGGTGAGCATATACTGGCGGCTGATAGGATGTACTCTTCTTTAATTTCCTCAAGAAGGCATATATCTTCCTGGACCCATAAGCTAGCTGACCAAAGGTCTCTTTCAAAGCCTTTCCACTCGAGACCAAATTGAGGGTTAATTAACTTGTCAGTGTCAGTTCGTTGAAATTTATGATCGGCAATCAGATGCGCTTCTAAAAACGAACTAAACTCTGATTGTGCGTCCTTTGATGCTGGAAGAGTTTGATAGATTTGATCAGGGTGTTTTCTTTGTTGTTCAAGCTTGTGGCTCAAAAATACTGTCGCGTCTTCATCGACCAGCATCCACTCTGAAGGTGCCAGCTGCCCCAGTCCCATTTCGAGAATCGTTGCTTGCCCTAGTTTAGGGAGAAAGGGTGGAGGCATCTTTGATTTTAATATCATTTTGAAAAATCATCGCCAACATATTCAAATCTGGGTATTTGCTGCCCATCAAATTCGACATGTTCAAAAAACATTTTAAAAGGTCTGACCCAAAGGTCGTAGTTACCGTAAAGTGTCCGATAGAGGACTAAAGGTTCCTCTGTCTCGCTATGATGTACGATATCTATTAACTCGTATTCACCTTGTTTGTAGTGCCTATATTTGCCGCGCTTGATGTTGGAGTAATCTTCTAACGTCATTTTATATCTCTGCTCTATCAAAAAATTAAGACTGAGCGGGTTTAATTCGAACGAGGAGGTCTTGGCAGCCGAGGTCCGCCGCCGTCATTTGGAAAAGGTCTCGGGCGAGGGTGCTTGACGCCAAGGCAATCNCAGAAATCGTTGCCATCGCAAGAATNTTGTTTTTATNCATGCCGCTTGCCCTAAGAAAATTCATGACAATAACCTATACGAAGGAANGCAAAATTCCCGTNGCTTAGAAACTTTCCGAGCTCGTATGTTACGTGTAAGCTTATAAGAAAAATCACAAAACCCGGCATCAATNGGGTGAAATTATGGTGTATTTCAAGCATGTATACAAAATGTACNTGGTAATGCTTGTCTGATCATCAGAAAACCCATCAAATAGAAAACTATGAAAAACCGGTAGTAAAATAAGACCAGCACGGTTTATTTTGGTAAAATCCGGCCTCATTTTGCGGTCTTGCAAGAAAAAATACGAATAAAAGCCTGTCATTAACGGGCTTCCTCTTGTTAATCGGATTTAAGGCGAATATGCAAGTTGTCACAGAAACAGAAGATCATCTCGAGGTAGGCGGTGGAGAAACTCTTGACGTCGTGGTGAGGTTTGCCGGGGATTCGGGAGATGGTATGCAGCTTACGGGGACTAATTTCACCCAGGCAACTGCTCTCTATGGAAATGATCTCTCAACTTTTCCGGATTTTCCNGCCGAGATAAGAGCGCCTGTTGGTGCGACTTTTGGTGTTTCGGCCTTTCAAATATATTTCGGGGCGGAAGATGTCACGACGTCCGGTGATGACGTTGATGTTCTCGTCGCCATGAATCCTGCAGCACTAGTTACAAATTTAGAGAGGCTCGTAAATGGCGGGTTGATTATTGTGGATAGCGGGGCGTTTACTAAAAAGAACTTAGCTAAGGCTAAATATGAGTCTAATCCGCTTGAAGATGATTCGTTAGACGGGTTTCGAGTCCTAAGCATCGATATCCACAAACAAGTGCTTGCGGCAGTGGAGCCATGCGGTCTCAGTCACAAGGATGCATTGAGATGCAAGAATATGTGGACCCTGGGATTGGTTATGTGGCTTTTTGATCGTGACCGAACTGCAACGATAGATAGTTTGAATGAGAAATTTATTGCAAAACCCAACGTTGCTGAAGCAAATATAGCGGCATTAAATGCCGGTCATGCGTACGGAGAGACAGCTGAGCTACCNGCGGGCATCCATGTCTATAAGGTTCCGAAAGCTAAGGTGCNGCCTGGCACTTATAGGAATATCACAGGCACTCAGTCTCTTGCGTTTGGATTGATTGCGGGGTCAGAATTGGCAGAAATCGACTTGTTATTTGCCTCTTATCCGATTACGCCTGCGTCTAACCTTTTGCATGAGTTGTCTTCCAAGAAAGGATTTCGTGTGAAAACATTTCANGCTGAAGATGAAATTGCNGCGGTATGTTCAGCGATGGGTGCGTCTTTTGCCGGTTCTTTGGGAGTTACTTCCAGTGCTGGTCCAGGAATCGCGCTGAAGGCTGANGGTATTTCTTTAGCGGTTGCTTCTGAGCTCCCGTTAGTGATTGTAAACACGCAGCGTGGTGGGCCATCGACTGGTCTACCGACCAAAACGGAGCAGTCAGATTTCAACATGGCTCTTTTTGGTCGCCATGGTGACACCCCTATACCGGTTATNGCGACNTCGACCGCAACTGACTGTTTTGATGTGGCTATTGAAGCTGTTCGGCTTGCTATAAAGTACATGTCGCCAGTTATGATTCTTACGGACGGTTATTTAGCAAATGCTTCTGAACCATGGAAAATTCCAGACTTTGATTCACTGAAGCCTTTTAGGGTTAATTACTATGATGATCCTACAGACTTCAAACCGTCGATAAGGGATAAAACAACCAACGCAAGAGTTTGGCCAAGACCCGGCACGCCCGGTATGGAGCATCGAATTGGCGGGATTGAGAAGAGCTTCGAGACGGGCGATATTTCCTATGATCCCGCGAATCACCAAAAAATGACGGAGTTGAGGCAGCAAAAAGTTGCGCAGATTGCGACAGATGTTCCACTTCAGGAAGTGTGTTTTGGTAAGAATCAAGGAAAGCTTGCTGTGCTGGGNTGGGGGTCTACATATGGTGCTATTCATCAAGCGGTTAAAAAAGCCGTCGCAGAGGGAATGGAGGTATCGCATATTCATGTAAGATANCTAGCACCGATGCCCAGCAATCTCGGAGAGCTTCTATCAAAGTTTGACTCTGTTTTGATCCCAGAAATGAACACTGGCCAATTCGTTAAAATGATTCGTTCAGAGTTCCTTATTGATGCACAAGGGCTTAACAAAATTGCCGGCCAGCCGTTTAAGATTGGCGAAATTTTGGCCGCTATCGTTGAGAAGTATAGGAATTTGTAGGAAAGAGTAAGAGCGATGAATCAGGCTTTACCAACTTTGACACTTAAAGACTTTGCNACGGATCAGGAGGTTCGTTGGTGTCCCGGTTGCGGTGACTACGCTATACTGAAGACTATTCAGAAAGTTATGCCTGAACTCAATCGGCCAAAGGAAAATCAAGTTTTTGTATCAGGTATCGGTTGTTCTTCTCGTTTTCCATACTACATGAACACTTTTGGCTTCCATACGATTCACGGTCGAGCGCCCGCCATTGCTACAGGAGTAAAGTTGGCAAATCCAGAATTGGATGTCTGGGTAATTACTGGAGATGGGGACGGCTTCAGTATCGGTGGTAATCACATGATGCACGCNATTAGGCGCAATGTTAACCTTCAGATCCTTCTTTTTAATAACGAAATATATGGGTTAACAAAAGGTCAATACTCTCCCACCTCTCAAGTCGGTACGCACTCTCCTTCATCACCCAGCGGTTCTATTGATGCACCACTGTCGCCTTGCTTAGTGGGTCTTGGTTCAGGAGGAACTTTTATTGCCCGATCAATAGATACTGAATCGAAACATTTATCGGGAATAGTAAAGAGGGGTAGTGAGCATAATGGAACTGCTTTTATAGAAATTCTCCAGAACTGNCCAATTTATAACGACGGTGTTTTTAACCAAGTGAAAGACAAAAAGCTAGCACCGGATTTTAGGGTTGAGGTNCGCCATGGAGAGCCTATAACTTTTGGACAAGACAATGAGAAAGGCATCAAACTCGATAGGAAAACGTTAGCTCTTGANGTAGTACCCTGCTTAGGGAACGAAGCAGAGATCCTGATCCACGATGAGTTGAACAAAGTTCAAGCTCAGCTGCTAGCATCGATGACGGGACCAAGTTTTCCAATTGCAGTGGGGGTTCTGTATAAAGAGGAAAAGAGTTCTTTTGTAGCCGATGTTTACGAAAAATTAAGTGACTCAAAGACGGANTCTGTTTCACTCCAANCATTGCTAGAAAGCGGTCACACTTGGGAAGCAAAATAATTCCATATTGCAAATCTAACCTTACTTTAGTTTTTATTTGTCAACAGATTGCGATTATTAACTCAATACGATTTACGTTATGAATTCCAACATATTTAAACGCAGAGCTTTCCTAAAGATGGCCGCCGTCAGCATGTCTGGATTTTGCCGTCCATTAAATGGCTATGCTGCCCAAAATAAAATGCCATTTAATCGAGTCGATAGTTTTGGTGTTTTGCGCGAGCCTGATGAGAATGGCGTGATGTTGCCTCCAGGATTCAAATCTCGAATTGTCGCGAGATCGGGAAAAGTTCCGACAGACTCGTCTGATTATGTTTGGCATCCAGCGCCGGATGGTGGAGCTTGCTTCGAAACTGAGGATGGAGGATGGCTTTATGTTTCTAACAGCGAGGTGCGAAGTGATGGAGGTGGAGTTGGTGTTCTAAGTTTTAACAGCGCTGGTGAAAAAATTGACGCTTATTCTATTTTAGAGAATACAACACAGAATTGTGCCGGGGGTGCAACACCTTGGGGGACTTGGTTATCCTGCGAGGAATTTGATCGTGGTCAAGTATTTGAATGTGATCCTTATGGAAGATCTCCTGCAAAAGCAAGACCAGCACTCGGGGTATTCAAGCACGAGGCCGTAGCAGTTGATTTGAGAGGAGACACTCTTTACCTTACCGAAGACTTGCCTGACGGAGGTTTTTATCGGTTTATCTCGGAGAAGGGATTACCGGATCTTGCTGCTGGTAGTTTAGAAATAGCATCGCTCGTAGAACGTGACGGGAGGAGCTATCTGTCTTGGCGTAAGATCCCTGATCCCGAGGCCGTTAAAGTACCAACCAGAAACCAGGTAGATTCGTACGCGTCATTCAATGGTGGTGAGGGAATCGCTTTTCACCGCGGTCAAGTATTTTTCACTACCAAGGGCGATAATCGAGTATGGTGTTATGAGACTAGTAGCGGCGAAATCGACATAATCTATGATATGCAAGAGAGTGAAACTGGGATTTTAAGTGGTGTCGATAACCTTACAATTACTCCGTCCGGCGACGTTCTTGTCGCAGAAGATGGTGGCAATATGCAAATTGTTGCAATTACTCCTAGCCATCAAATAATGCCGATCATCCAGGTTGTGGGACACGATCGTTCCGAAATATGCGGTCCGGCCATCAACCCCGGCCAGGATAGACTCTACTTTAGCTCTCAAAGGGGTGAGACTGGCTCTAATGATGATGGGGTGATCTTCGAAATTAGTCGAGCGTAGGCCCTTTCTTGGAAATAAAAAGTCTATCCTGATCAAGGCGTTTGTATACAGAAAAAACGAATTTTGCTAGGCTGAATACGTCAGAGTTTGGGAGACACTTATGACTAATAAGAGAAAAAGCAGTGGGCGCGACAGCGAATCTGATCATGATTCAGTAGATTCCTCTAAAAGAAATCTTTTAAAAGGGGCGAGCATCGTTAGCGTAGCTGCGCTCGGAACAACCGCAGAAAAAATTATAGCTCAGGAAAGTGCTGACGGAACAGGCGGCAACACGATGATTTCACGTGAAGCGCTTGAGGTTCTAACTGCGGAGGAAGCGGAAAATCTCGAGGCAATATGTAGTTGCTTAATACCAAGTGATGAGAATGGGCCGGGCGCGTTTGAAGCACGTGCCGCTCACTATATCGATAAATCTCTTGCAAGTCATAACAAAAGCTCAAGAGAACTTTATATGGTCAGCTTAGATGCGATTAATCGATATGCAAAACAAACGCGAGGACAAGCTTTCCATCAACTAATTAATGACCATCAAATTTCAATTCTATCAGCTGTTCAAAATGGCGAGGTGCCAGGTTGCTCACCTAGTGCAAGTGAATTTTTTAACCTAGTGCGCAATCATACGATTGATGGTACTTTTTGTGACCCTTATTATGGGGGTAATCAGAATTTTGTGGGTTGGGATATGCTTGATTATCCAGGAGTGCGGTTGAGTGCCTCCGAAACGGACGTTGCGAGGGGAGCTAACTTAGAGCCAAATCACCAGTCGGCTTATGATCACGATACCTATACCAAGATGGCAAGTAATATAGCCATGAGTAAGCAAGGGAGAAGGGGTGATGCGTAAGAAACTTGATAAGACGGACGTGGTTATTGTGGGAATGGGCGCAGCTGGAGGAGTCGCTGCGTTGCCTCTTACAAACGCTGGCCTCAAGGTTGTTGGTATAGAAGCTGGAGGGTGGCTTAATCCAAGGGATTTCGCGCCCGATGAGTTACGAAATGGTACAAGGAATTGGCCTCAATCGGTCCAAAAAGCTGCCAGCGAAGCGCCAACCGTTCGGTCAAGTTCAAACCAAAAAGCAATTCAAGGTGGGCACCCAATGATGAATGCCGTTGGTGGGACAAGCATGCATTACTGGGCTCAGAGTTGGAGGTTGAACCCTTGGGATTTTAACGTAGTTAGTGCTACAAAAAATCGATACGGGGCTGATCGTATTCCGAATGGATCGACAGTTGAAGACTGGCCTTTTGGTTACGACGAGCTCGAGCCATTCTATGAGAAAGTGGAGTTTGCAGTAGGCATTTCAGGACAAGCCGGAAATGTGAGGGGTAAGATCAATTCAGCTGGAAATATCTTTGAAGGCGAGCGTAAGAGTGAGTATCCGATGAAACCTTTGCGTACTTCACCTTTCACCGAACTAATGACTAATGCAGCAAAGAGTCTTGATTGGAAACCCTTTCAGGGGCCAGCAGCAATAACGAGTGAGCTTTATGATGGCCGTCCTCCCTGTCAGTATCATGGATTCTGCAACAAAGGTGGTTGTCATGTACAAGCCAAGAGCTCCACTGCTGTTACAACTATTCCCAAGGCTGTGGATACGGGCAATCTTAATGTGGTCACTTATGCTCGAGTAATTAATATAGTAACTGATAATGATGGAAAAGTGACAGGTGTAGATTATTTGCGCGGTAACGAAGAGTTCTTCCAGCCAGCAGATGTTGTCTTAATGGCGAGCTACGCTTATGAAAATGTTCGCCTGTTACAACTATCAAAATCTCGCAGCTTTCCAAATGGTTTATCGAATAATAATGGACAGGTCGGGAGGCACTACTTAAGCCATCATCAGGGATCACCAGTAATCGCCCTATTCCCAGATAATCTGCAAAACTGGTATGGGTTGCCCGCACAAGGTGTTGCTATTGACGACTGGGCAGATGACAATTTTGACCACTCTGAGATGGATTTTATAGGCGGCGCAAACCTATGGGTGCATACCGATAGAAAACCGATTGGTGCTGCCAAAATGAGTACGTTCGGTCGGGCTAGCAATTGGGGTTCGGACTGGAAGAAGTTTATTATGGAAAATGCGGATAAGACCAATACGGCATACATACAAAAAACCACCTTGCCATACGAGGGTAATTACTTGGACCTTGATCCACAGGTTACCGATCCACTTGGGTTCCCGGTAACTCGAATAACAGCATCCTATCGAACGAATGAGAAGCGGATCGCGAAATTTTCGCAAGACATGATGGAGAAATGGTATCTCGAGGCAGGAGCAACGGAAATCTTAAGAACAGGCCTTGGAGGAGCCATGGGGGCTTCCACTCATGCGTACGGCGGAACTCGAATGGGCAATAATAGTGAAACGAATGTTGTCGACCGCTGGGGTTTTTCTCATGAGGTTCCAAACTTAGGCGTTTTAGGTGCCTCCGTAATGGGAACAAGCGGAGCTCGTAACCCCACATTAACTGTTCAGGCTTTGTCGTGGAGAACTGCGGAGCATCTTGTTGCTAACTGGCAGTCGATCATCGGTTGAAAGAAAGGCTCATCATTTCGTGAAATTTAAGACTCTCCACGGCTATCATGGTTAGTCAAAAACAAATCATTCCTATTCTAGATTTGTTTAGGCTCTTTGCCGCTCTTCTCGTGGTGCTTGTTCACTACGAAATAATTTTTGGTGACTTCGTTGTTTACGGTGCTTTTGGAACGACAGCGCTCTCCTGGTTTTTTGTTTTAAGTGGGTTCATTATCACGTACAGCTATCCGACTTTGGGTTCATTATCAGACCTAAAACGTTTTTATGTGCATCGGTTCATTCGGATTTACCCTATTTATTTCTTTGCGGTTCTCATTTCGGCACTGCTTGTTTCAATCGGGTTCTCTGTTATGGGCGACCAATTTTTTACAGAAGTAAGACGGCCCTACGAAATTTCTTATGACCTGCCCACGACAAAGGACTCTGGTTTTTGGGCAATCACGACCTTGAGGCATCTAGCTTTTGCACAATCACTTAGCAGCATCGAAACGCTAAAGTTAGTATTCAATGGCCCGCTGTGGTCTCTGGTCTTAGAAGTATATTTTTATCTCGCATTCCCTTTACTGCTGTTCTTCTTACGACCCTTTAAAAGTCTCCCTAGAATCATCGCAGCGCTATTTGTCGGTTATTTGCTTCAATTCTGCTTGATTCAATATTTCCTGCCCGATGGTGAAAACTATAACGTGATGAATTTGAATGTCCCCATCTATACAAACCCGGCGATAAGAGGTTTAGAATTTGTATTTGGAATGTTGTTGTATAAGGCTTTTATCTTACTACCTCCGATAACGAAGAAAGAGAAACCGAATTGGAAGCCTCTCGTACTTGCCATTTTAAGTTTTCTTACTATCAATGTAGTTGGCGAAAGATTCATTCCTTACCAATACAGCATGTTTTTTTCAGCTTTACCTATCGTAGCACTCCTAGTCATTGCATTATCGAGAGCTCATTGGTATCCAAGAGGCTTTGGAAACAGACTTTGTCTTTGGGCTGGAGGAATAAGCTACGTGCTTTACTGTCTGCACTGGCCTTTGATGGAGATGATTCAGTTATGGGACGTCATCCCTCAGAGTATAATTTTTCCCCTGCATTTGGTGATTCTTTTGATTGTCCTCTTACTAGTCTCTCACCTCATTTATCGATGGATTGAAACACCAGTCCGTAAATTTCTTTATCGAAGATTCGAGACAAATCGGTTGTCAGTTAATCACTAAAGTTTGTTTAAATTTTTTATTCCAAATCTGCGTGCATCCTAGACACTCCGGGGGATTTATGATTATATCCAATTCCTTAGACATACCAGTTAGTAATACTAATTAAAGCAAAAGGTAGAACTATGAAGAATCAATGGCTGCTATCAGTAATCGCGGTGCTTGTGGTGGGGTGCTCACCGGCGGAAAATACGACAATGGGGGAATCTCAACCAGCTCAAGTTGCGTCTGCGGCGGANGCGCCGGGTAGCGATATACCTAGAACTCCGAGTGGTAAGCCTGATTTCAATGGAATCTGGCAAGCCCTAATGAATGCAAATGACAATATTGAGCCTGCTGCACCAAAGGCTGCAAACCACCTTGTGCCTGGTGATTTTGTTCCTGTTCCCGGTCCGGAAGTAGTGGCTTTGGGTGCTGTTGGAGCAGTTCCAGCAAGTTTTGGTGTGGTTGAGGGCGGCGAGGTCCCGTACCTACCAGAAATGTTGGCTAGGAGAGAGGAAAACAGAGAGAATTATTTGACGATGGACCCTGAAATTAAATGCTACATGCCAGGGGTCCCAAGAGCTAATTACCAGCCTCATCCATTTCAGATTTTCCAAAGTGAAAGTGCTTTCTTTATTGCTTATTCATTTGCTGGAGCTGTAAGAAATATATTTCTCGAAGATCCTGGCCCAGCGCCAGTAGATTCCTGGATGGGCCAATCTTTTGGCTACTGGGAAGGTGATACTTGGGTGGTAGAGGTAACAGGCCAAGATGAAAGNACTTGGTTTGATAGAGCAGGGAATTTNCATAGNTACGAAATGAAGGTTACCGAGCGNTGGAATCTTGTTTCCGAGAACGTTATAGAGTACGAGGCGACCATTGAAGATCCTCAGACTTTCACTCGGCCTTGGACAATTAAACTACCTCTTTATCGCCGTCTTGAGGAAGGCTATGAATTACCGCAATTCAAATGTGTAGAATTTGTTGAAGAAATGATGTACGGCCGATATAGAAAGGGTCGCGAAGGCGAGCTTAATTTTGAGTTGAACAATTAGTAGCCAAGTAAAACGACAATAATTTGTGGATTTTCGCTTGGAAATTTAATGAGCCCTTGTGTAGAATAGGGGCTAGGTCGAGATTTAGGGTTGCGCCGAGCATGTCGGGAGACATCTCCAAGTAATCTAACTTACTGAAAAAGGGTGAAATTATATGAAAATTAAACTTTTGGCGTTAGCGGCTGCGACAGCAGTTGGTATTGTCGCAATCAAGCCTCCGGCTACCGCACACCACGCGTTCTCAGCTGAATTTGATGCTAATCTACCTGTTCGCCTAGGTGGTCCAATAACTCGTGTTGAGTGGATTAATCCACATACATGGATTCACTTGGATAATAACGATCCTGAAGCGACCCGAGATCCAGGACCTTGGATGGTTGAGGGTGGTACCCCTAATACGCTTCTCCGCAGAGGTATAAACAGAAATTCATTGCAAAGAGGTACTGATATCGTNGTTACAGGATATCAGAGNAAAGACCGCCTTTGTGAGCCTACATGCCGAGCAAATGGCCGGGATATTACCTTCCCAGATGGTCGTAAGCTCTTCATGGGGTCTTCAGGAACAGGTGCTCCGAGAGACGGTTCCGACGTTACTGAACAGTAAAACATTTTTGCCTTTCGAAAAACCTGACCACCGATATGGTGGTCAGGTTTTTTTAGTGCTGATTTCAAGTTTTAGGNTTCGGTAACTGGCTCAATAATTCGACTATAGTCGCCGCCGTCCCTGAATACCGTTGAATCAAGAAAAAACCCAGCAGCATAGAGTTTCACATTGATTGTGCGACTGCCTCTATTCTCCCAGAACCAGCCGTGTATCCCAGCAAAAGGGGCATGGAAAGATCCAGTTCTGCTTACATCATTACCCTGCTCAAAACTTTCGGCAAACTCTTCGCCTAATCCAGCCGGCTCGGCATGCATGTCATAGTAGACCTCATCATTAGCTATCCACGTGAACACTAACGGAGCATCTAAGTCCATCGTATATTTGTATTCCACAGACTGGAAAGGGCCTAGCTCGAATTCCACATAATCCGACCGATGGTATTCTAATTGCTCCTCAAACGGGTTCTCTGACCGCGATAAATCCGTTAAGCCAGTCAGGTTTCCGATTCCGAGCGGATCTATACCAAATTCCGCCGGTAGTATCGCAGCGAATAGCACTATCACCCCAATCGCGAGTGCACTAACTATTGCAAATATTATATTTTTATTAGAGGGTGGTTTGGTTAGGTTTTCTTCTGTAGCCATAGATTGTTCGACATTAGATAGGAGGGAGTAAAAAATAAGCACTAATCTGATAACCGGCTAACAAAAACCCGCCGCTCATTAGTACAGTGTTTGTAAGGAAAGCATGCTTCAAATAACTTGAGTTTGTGCGCCATAGGCTAAGTAGAATGAAGACTGCAGATAATGCGAGAATTTGCCCTATTTCAACTCCTACATTGAAGCTTATAATGTTTGTAACTAATCCATTCTGTGAGATCGTGAACTCTTGCAGCTTAGTTGCAAGCCCTAGGCCATGAAACAACCCAAATACTAACACCGCAATTTTTGTATTTGGTTCAAACCCAAACAAACGCTTGAAACCGTTCATATTCTCAAAAGCTTTATACACAATTGAAAAACCAATAATTGCATCGATTATGTATGCATTTACTGTTATATCACCGAGAACACCTACCAGCAGAGTTGTGCTATGACCAACCGCGAATAGCGTTACATATTGAACGACATGTGTAGGTCGGTAGAGAAAGAAAATTACCCCAATCAGAAAAAGTAAATGATCGTATCCTGTGATCATGTGTTTAGCGCCTAGGTAAATGAAAGGGAATATGGCGGGTCCATCTATAGCCTGNACGAAATTCGCATCAGAACCCTCAATCGTATGAGCCGCAGCGGNTACCGAAATTGTTAAAAAAATCAATAACGAAAAAATTCTAAGTAAAAACATGAGATAATTTAAAGTAAATTGGTTGTTTTTATTCTGCGCTGCCGTCGACAAAACGGCTGTTAATATCCGGATTGTAGGCTTGATGGCAGGCGGTACAAACGCTATAAAGCTGGGCCCCTGCTTGGAAAAAATCCTCTTCATTCTGCTCAGCCGCGGCTTCCATAGCTAAGAGCCCGGCATCGCTCAACCCTTCGGAATAAATCATCCACGCGTCGCTGTCCTCTGCTCTTCCCGGCAAAGAAAGCATGTTACCAGATTCAACAACGATAGCTGCTTGAGCTCGCACATACTCCCAACCCTCGTCGGTAGTCGGATAAAGATCTTCATACCCTGCAGCGTCCATAACCCACCCGGCTGAGTCCCAGAGAATATCTGAGGCGGGCTCCAGTACTAAGCTCATTATCTGTTGGGTATCAAGATGAGTNTTGTAAACGATTTCAGGGGTCGCAGCTTCTTCGGACTGTTCGTTCGAACATCCTGACAATGAANAAACGCACAAAAAGAAAAGCATACTTCTNGTNCTGTAGACTATNTCTAAACNCATTGTTTTTACCTNTATACTAGCAAAGTCNGTAAAGTCTGCCTTAAAATGAGTCATTAATCCACTCTATGAAGAGAAGAGCGTGTTGATCAAATTTGAAACTATTCTTATAGCGACTTTNTTTTTTGCATGGAGTGGTCTCGTCTTCGCAGAGGTCATCATCCAACCGGTGCCCGATCAAGGTCTCCAGCCCCGTCTTTCCGTGGACGATAATGGTGATATCCATTTGCTTTATTTTAAGAAGCGGATTAATAGCCCCGCGTCTCGCGAGGGGAATCTTTACTATCGTCATTATGACCCGGAATCGGGGCAATTTAGCCTGCCAGTGAAAGTCTCAAGCTCTGCATTTTCGATGCAGACCTTCTCTATAGCAAGAGCCTCAATGGCCACTTCAAAAGACGGTAGGGTGCATGTCATGTGGTATTACCCTAGATCATCCGAGATGATTTATGCGAGATCGAATCCCGAGCGGACAGCGTTTGAAACGCAGAGGTCTATGGTAAACATTTATCAAGAGGGAATTGATGCAGGTGGCGATATTGCAGCACTGGGTTCGAGTGTTGCTCTGATTTGGGGGGCAGGCAAGCTTACTGAAGAACACCAGAGAACAATGTTTCTCAGGGTTTCAGATGATTATGGAGAGACGTTTGGCGAAGAAGTTATAGTTAGCGATCCTGATTTAGGAGCCTGCGCATGTTGTTCTCTTGCTGCTGATTATACGGGGATATCGGATTTAGTAATTGGCTACCGTTCAGCTATAGATGGAATTGGTAGGCATATGCAGGTCTTGACATTAGAGAACATAGATAAAGGAATAACTGGCGCTCATTATGGGCCAATGAGTGAGCTCCAACAATGGGAGGCTTCGTTCTGTCCTCTTAGCACTAATGATATCGAAAGGTTTGGTGAACAGAGATGGCTTGTTTTTGAGACACATAATCGGATTATGAAAATGGAATTAACTTCTAATAATGAAGTCTCTGCTGTTGGAGTGCCCTTCTCAGAAACAAGACAGAAAAACCCAGCCTTAGCAATCAATCAAGCTGGAGAGAAGCTCGTTGTTTGGGGCGAGGCCATTAGTCATTCGCGAGGAGGGCGGCTCAATCTTAGTTTGTTCAACAAAGATGGCAGCAAATCGGATTACATTTTTGATGAAGATATACAAATAAATAACTACAGCTTTCCGGCCGCTGCATCACTACCTAATAATGATTTTCTGGTTCTGTATTAGTGGTCAATTCTGCGGATAGGTTGTGGAGTTTATTTGCTGGCGGATTAATTCTCTTTCGATTTCATTTCTTCTGAGGTTGGCTTCCGATTGTTGTCTATGATTTTGTCGCAGCATGGACTCTTGAAGTAATGCGCGCTCTCTGTCTAGAGTATNGATAAATTGCATTTCAGAAAGCCGTCGCTCGATGGATAAGTTCGAAAATTCTTGTCTATATTGTTCGGTTATTGATTCGAAAGCCGCAACCACATTCGTTGCATGTTTCTGAAGAAAATTCTCACCACAAAAATATTCGATGTCTCTCATGCGTTTAAGGTTAGTCTTGGTAGTTTCGCCTGAATAGGTTGGGTCTTCGACATAATCGTCACGCCAAGTTTTCAAAACATCGCAATGAGAAACCAAATCTGCCGTGGGCCGACCGTCAATGTCCGTCATAAATCCGACACACTGAATCTGATTTTCGGACCCTGAATCTTTCAGCTCTTTTAGGCAGTTTGCTGCTGAGGTATCTAGTTCGTTGAGTATGCTTTTTACTGATTCTATTCTACTCTCAAGACTGGGTTCCTGAGCTTTTACCAGTGTCCAAGAGAGNGCAATAATTATAAGGCACCCGTGANTTAGATTAGCCCAATATATCTTACTTATAAAGTTCAAATCTTTTTCTCCACTTTTTGAATCTTTTACGGCAATAATTGTCAAGTTTCTTGTGACTTGAAAACCACAGTTCACTGGCATCTTTAATNGATTCATCAAACTCACAGAAGTCGTTATTATACTCTCGGCAAACCCAAGGCCTACTATCGTAAATGCTACAAACGCCGCCTGGTCTCAGATGGCTGCAGTTAGTGAAGATATGGAGGAACCAACCGTCAGCGTCTTTGAATACATTAATATTTTCGTGCGAAACTTGCCAGAGTAGGTAATCAAAGTCTTCTTTAGATTTAGGGGTTGGAATTTTCTGATTGATTGAGTTACAACAAATTGAACCTGTGCACTTTGAGCATTTGTTATCTATTTCAATATTGCCTGCTTGGTTCGTATCTACGAGCTCTAATTGATCCTTGACGTTCATGCTTAAATCCAATCAAAAAAGGCCGAAAATTTTGGTGAATATTCCCCACAGGCCGATATTCTATCATCGGTTCGGTAAGAAGTTGAAAACAAACACCAAAAATACTTAAGATAGACGTGACTTTCCGGATTATCATCGAGTTTCACAGGTTGGATGGATTCGGCAAATATAGAAAATAAGCAGGATTTATCATGCGGGTTTCAAATCTTTGTTGTGTTCTGATATCGACAGTATTCTTAAATTACTGTT
>PAWK01000071.1 GCA_002714195.1 Gammaproteobacteria bacterium
TTTCTGGAAGGCCGACAAAGCCTTATCGGGCTGCCCAGATTCCTGCGCGGCAATACCTCTGGCCATATAAGAATCGAATTGCTCAGTCTCAAAAGGAGTATGGTTCAGGACAGGCAGGCCAATTTCGCTTTCCTGCGTAGAGTCTTTAAAGTCATAGGTCGTTGTTTGAGCGAGGATGACACAANTGGTNAAAATCGCGTAAACCACAACAATATATTTAACAATCATACCCATAACTTGCGGAAGCTTGCTNAAGAAAAAAACACATAATGGGTCGACNNAAAGTANTCCAGCGGAATAATTTTTAATCCGGTTTTGCTNTAAAACTATCATGCTCCCGCACCTCCATATTGANGCAAATATGGCGCAAATCCGCTNGTTTTTCAACAAAAAGCNAAGTTTATTTACAGAAATATTACAGAATTGCTACATTTAANAAATTAAATNCTATANAANTCAGTAGTTTATNNANNNAGCACTATNTTAGTGCGTTTAAATTACTATGTTACTAAAGTGTAAATATAGTGTAATTTCCCANTTGCCATGAGAGAACGATGGTTTAATAGGTATAGTTTAGAGCCTGCATAAGACAATATTTGCGTTAGTTAAGTTTTACTAAAAAATTTCTTTTGGTCGCTAGCGATAAGTGCGATTCGCAATCACTGATTCGGCAAGAATCAATCCCATAACTAAACTTAAAATCCACCACCAAAGTCTTTGTGGTTTCTCTAGCTCTTCTGCTAACTGAGCATTTTGCACTTCACGAGATTTAATCGGATTNGTATCAGGATTTATTATTGAATCTAATACATTCTCCACGGGNATACGCGCGAAGTTGGATTCTTCCGGTAATATGTTGACTGCGAAGCGCTGCTCCGCATTGCCAACGTCCACNGTTACAAACCCTGGTTTACTCGCTTGAATAATGAAATCATTATTGGTGAATAATATTTCATCACCACTCGGATCACGNGCACTCACATTCGCTACCCTATCGTCCGAATGGACAGAGAAACTGTCTCCTACGCTGTAAGCTCTTTGTTTCGACTCTGGCTGAACTAAATGGCGAAGTGTTTCGTGAATAAAAGGTAGGAAAAGTCCTTGTAAAGGTAGATTGTTCCACTCTAAATCCATTGCTGATGCGAAAAAAATCACGCTACCATTACCAACTTCTCTCTCAACTAAAGCCGGCTCGGTGTTATCAAACTGCATGAGTACGTCAGACCCATCCGCAGGCGTTAACTTCCAATGTCTTTGAAAGCGTGCAGACCAATCACTTTCTAAAGGGCGCAGAATAGGGTGNCGGCTATCGTAATCCGCGATAACGAGATAGTCATTACCATCAGGTAAATCTTGAGCCTCTAGACGAGCAGGAGCTATAGGCCCAAATTGATTATTAAAACTATCAGGTTCGACACGATCACCGGGAGCTACTAGGAGCGCACCTCCATCGGTTACATAATCAGCAATTATCCCAGCTTGACCATCTGTTAAATCGCCCACGTTGAGCAATACTAAAACGTCACTTTGCCGCAAGATCGCNTCGTTTAAATCTCTTGGTGCAATATCTACCAACTCAAAAGGCGATTGCACTGCGCTCGCTACCGCCAAACCAAACCAATGCCCCTCGTCATCATACCAATTTTCTGACGCTTCACCGTTGACAGTTAGAACACTAATTTTTGGTAAAACGTCTACTGTAAAATAATACGAATTGTCCGCCTCAAAGGTGTCACCGCTTACTCTCACTTCTCCGATATATGAGCCCTCGCTCTCGAAGGTAGTCGAAAAAGTAATAACTTCTTCGGATCTATCACCCAAATCAACGATTTTTCTATCCACTAACTGACCGTTAACTAGGAGGCTTACATCCCCCTGCTCCAAATATACAGAGCCCGTCGATCGCACTCGGGCGAGTATTTGCTGTTCTGATGCATTTTCAAGGAGTTGTTCTGGTGAGCGAACGTCAGTAATGACCAAGTTTGTGCTCTCTTCAAACCCCACATCTATACCAGTAAATGCAATACCAGGCGCTAGCTTCCATTCTTCCTCTACTGTTTCTATACCCTCAGCCTGAAAATCTGAAATAAGGTATACCGCACGATTTTCAAAACGTGATTCTTCTAACAGCTGATCAGCTAACCTAAGATTGGGAAAATAACGCGTTCTTCCAAATCCCGCACCAGACAATTCATTGACTGTTGAACGAACGCCGTCCAAATCGGAATTGAATTCCCTGACAAGTTGTGCTCCCTCGGAGAACCCAATCAATGCAACTTCATCACCTGCACTCATTCCACTAATAAGATCTATAGCCTCTCTTTTCGCTCGTTCAAAAGTATCTCCATATTGCATACTCATCGATAAATCGATCATTATTACAGCAGATTGAGGATCCGCATCTAATAACCGAGCAACCGACTGATCGATCAGTGGTCGAGCGAACGCTATAACTAAAAGTACGATTACTAATGATCTTAAAAGCAATAATAAAATTTGTTGTAGGTGCTGAAAAAGAACAAGCTTTTTAGAAGTCTTCTTTAGGAATCTAATAGTACTGAACATCACTTTAGGCGGTTTTTCTCGGCGAATAAGATGTATCGCAATAGGTAACGCTACCGCTATTAAACCTAATAAAAAAAGGGGTGCGAGGAAGATCATCAGAAACTTTTTGCCCTTTTCGCCATATACGAAGATAAAGCCTCATCCAAAGGCTCTGCCGTATTCAACAAACAATAATCTACGCCACTACTCTGGCACTTCTTCCTACAATATGAAAGAAAATCATTTAGATTTTGCAAATATGCCTTACGAATTGAGGCTGGCGAGGTAATATACGACTCATCGTCTTCCATATCTATAAACTCAGAAGCCTCATTGAAAGGGAAACTCAATTCTGCATCATCCATAATTTGAAACGTTATTACCTCATTGCCCATACCTCTGAGATTTTGTAACGTATTTATAACTCGTTCCTCGTCATCTAGCATATCGCTTATTAAAATCACAAAACTTTTTTTGTTTAACGAAGCTGCTAAGTCCGTTAAGGGCTTAACCACATTTGTTCGTTTTCCAGATTCCAGATTGGATAAGGTTCTCAAAATATGCATTAAATGTGGCTGACGACATTTTGGAGGAATATAGTCGCGAATTTCATCATCAAACGTAATTAAGCCTACTGCATCACGCTGCCTCATTACAAAATATGATAAGGCTGACGCTAAGGTTATTCCATAGTCTAATTTACTTGTGCCTCCGGACGAGTATGCCATTGATGCAGAGGTATCAAGCAAGATGACACACCGGACGTTTGTCTCATCCTCATATTGCTTAATATAAAACTTNTCACTTCGAGCATAGAGCTTCCAGTCTATGTGACGCATGTCATCCCCNCGCTGGTAATGACGATAGTCATTAAATTCAACGCTAAAACCTTTATTGGGGCTTTTATGTAACCCAGATAAGAAGCCCTCAACCACAATTCGGGCCCTAAGCTCGAGGTTGTCAAGTCCAGCGAGAACACTCGGATCGAGGAAATTTAGCGATTCTGACATGTCTTACTGCTTACTCATATAAGTTTAGATAATTTAAATCTCAGATGNTGGTTCTGGCACTGCCTCTAATAAACGTTCAATTACATCATTTGTAGTTACCCGTTCAGCCTCAGCATGAAAATTAAGTAAAATTCGATGGCGGAAAACGGAAGGAGCAAGAGCTCGAACATCACCATAAGANACGTTGTATCTGCCAAGCAACAGCGCTCTTACTTTACCGGCTAGAATCAAATTCTGAGAGGCTCTAATACCAGCGCCCCAGCTCACCCAATCCTTGATAAAATCTGGAGCAGACTCAGTTTGTGGACGAGAAGCATGAACTAACCTAACAGCATACTTGATCACCGCCTCAGCAGCGGGGACTTGTCGGGCTATACGCTGAAAATCTAGAATATCCTCCCCACCAAGTGGGTGAGCCAAAGCGTTATCATGAGTTTGAGTNGTTTGTCCGACCACGGTTACTTCGTCTTGCTCCGACAAATAATCGAGTTCTATTTTAAACATAAATCTATCTAACTGCGCCTCAGGAAGAGGGTAAGTACCCTCCAACTCTATTGGGTTTTGAGTGGCAAGCACAAAGAATGGTTTAGACATGGGGTGGGTTACCCCGGCAGCAGTAACTTGTCTCTCTTCCATGGCTTCGAGTAGAGAAGACTGAGTTTTTGGAGGAGTCCTGTTGATCTCATCTGCCAATAGGATGTTAGTAAAGATGGGCCCTTTTACAAAAGTGAGCTTACGCCCGTGTTCTCCNTCCTCGACCACCTCTGAGCCAACAACATCCGCNGGCATAAGGTCAGGTGTAAACTGAATTCGGCTGAAGTCCACTTTTAATATGTCAGCAACGGTTTTAATCAGTAATGTCTTAGCGAGGCCTGGCACGCCGGTTACAAGAACATGGCCCCCGCCAAACAAGGCTATTAACAATTCATCAATAATGTCTTCTTGTCCGATAATGACTTTCTTGATCTCAGCAACAATTTTGTCTCTACCCTCTTGCATGCGCTTTACCAACGCAAGATCATCTTGATCCTCTATTTCTGATTCATGTCCTATTTCTTCTGTTTCCGTCATTTCCTATTACCATCCATTAGTGACTAAATGCGTAAATTAAAAAGTTTATGCCGATCTTATAAGCTTCNTTGGTATATTTTGTAGGGTAACGTTCGTAGAACGTGTGTTCCCATCCGTCCCCTAAATCCGTGTTGTAGTTAGCGACCATCATAACGCGACCATCATCATCCAANACTGCGTAGACTTCCGGTGGATATTTGGGATCGTCAATATTCATGAAGCCTCCAAAGTCCCACGTAACCATCCGTCCTGGGACTTGAGCAAGTTCGTCTATATCAAAAAACATATGAAAAATTTCATGACTCGTGTCGAGCTGAACAATCTCTCTATCCGGAAATATCTTCTGCATTTCCATGAACATATCATCTAGATGCGGAGGGCCCCAAAAGTCATCAACTAATACAAAACCACCCCGAAACATAAATTCTCTCAGAGCCTCGATTTCCTCAGGATTAAAATTTGGTCCACTCATAGAGGAACCTATGGGTACCCTTTTCCAATTCATATAAAGGAAAATATGCTCAAACAACCGGGGATCAGTTAGTTGAATAAACTGATGATTTTTTGGATTCGTGTCGATATTGGTATAGCGCATGACACCGCGTAGAAAATTTTCATCGGAATCTGGGTAATCTGTGTCCCACCAACCTCCCCTTCTGAACCCATATTGCCCTCCTCTATGATTTGTATACTGACCACGAACCCAGGTAAATTCCGTTATTTCATCCCCATAAATTGCTAAATCTTCGTTATCCCGAAATTGCATGACTTGGGCCACAAGGGAATGGCTCGACAAACAGATAATCCAAGNAAGTATTTTANTACGGAGCTTCATTACTAACTCCCATCTCCTCTGATCGACTGGAGTAATACCTCTTGGGCTCGACGATAACTCGGTGCTATTTCTAAAGCGTACAAGACGCTTTGTTTTGCCTCATCCAATTGTCCGTTACTTAAATAAGCTTCAGCCAGATCAGTGCGCGCTTCTACCGGATCATTGATCTCTAACTTAAGCAAAACCTCATACTCTGTAACAGCCAGTTCAGCATCACCTACTTCATCCGCATATCGTGCCTTTAGCTCATGCACACCGCTTCTATAGGGNTCGACTTGAATCGCGCGATCAATATAATAATCTGCTCGCTCTAAGTTTCCACTTTTAAGTGCATCCTCAGCTAGAAGTAATGCTGATTCATAATCATGCTGTAAATTCTCCAACAAGACCTCTAACCACTTTAATTGCTCCTGCGGATTTCCCTCCCGCTCAGAAATTTGNGAAAGCACAAGAGCGGGACTTGGATAACCAGTATATGAGGGCAGCATATCGTTAGCAGTGATTAGATGAAATTTAGCTTGTTCGAAATCCTCNTCTTTAAATAAAACGATTCCCAACTGGAGATGCGCCTGAAAATCTCTTTCATTCTCCTCAATTCGGGCACGCATATGTTGCTTTAATGATGTATTGTTGTATAACTCNGCTAAGATAGCGCTAGAATTTTCGCGAATTCCATGNCCATGCCCCTCTCCTTCATCAGGTACATCCTCGGAGTGCACATANACGTTTATCTCTTCAACACGCTGATTTATCCAACGTTGAAAACCATTATTGAACTGCTCTAAACTAAGTTGAAACACTTCATGAAACCGATCTGGCTCTTCTTTAACCACCGCATATTGATCTATTAACTCAACAAGCTTTTCGAAACCGTACTCTTCNGTGATGTAATCAACCACTAAGTAAGATTGAAAATANGCGAAACCTAGATCGGCGTTATTTCTAGCACCTGAAAATCCAGAGTTAAGATCTCTTACATGCAAAAGTTTTTCTTCTTTTGCTGCGCGCACTAAATCCAATCCCTGACTTCGCCCCCAGTAAGGTCTGCCCTCTCGCTCTTCCCAGACTGAAATACCTTCCGATAACCAACGCGGCATCCGATTATTAGTCATTTGCAAGGTAATCACATGCATAAACTCATGCCAAACGATCTCTTGCCAATTAGCAGCTAATGTATCCGGAGAAATTAGCGTTATTACCTTCCCGAAACAAATACCTACTAACGGACCAATATCCGGCAATCCGACGGAGCGAACTGCAAAGTCTGCCGTGTTCTCAAAAACCTCTATGAGAACTGGGCCTTCCGGCTCAAAACCGTACTTAGTAGTTAGCGTATTCCAACCCTCTTCCAATAAAGGTTCTAGGTATGGCCACAATATGTCTGCGTCATTACTACTCATATACACTTTGAAATGTTCACTTTCGAGCGTTGAATAGGTTTCAAGTGTGTCGAAAACCTTGAGCATATTTGAGGTCATCACATTAAAGGGATCATTTTCAAAACCGATTTCTAAATTGGCCTTGCCCTCCTCTTCCTCTCCGAGTCGAATTAGATTACTACCTAACAGGGTATATCCTTGCCAGTATTCTGGGTCAGAAGCTATGGCGGCTCTGGCAAATTCAACAGCCTCAGAAAAAAGATAGTTGTTTCCAAACGTATCCGCGATATCTCCCAAAAATTTTGGATTGTCCGGGCTGAATGAATCAACTCTAACTTTAAGTTGCTCATATTCTTCTTGGCGCTGATTCAGGGCTGCTTGAGCGGCTAAAATACTCAGGCTTTTAAGGGATTGTGGATTTAGGTTGAGCGCTCGATCAAAATATTCTTGGGCCTCTTCTTCTCGATTGTTGATTAGTAACAATTGTCCATAAGTCTCGAGGGCCAATACAGAATTGGGGTTTATCGCAAGTGCTCGAGTTAAAGAACGCTCATCTCCACCAACTTTTGCCATTCCAACTAGCGCCGGCACGTGCCGGCTATTGATATCTAAGACTTCTTGATAGGAGCGTTGAGCATCATTAGCATTATATTTTTCAAGAAACAAATCACCCCAAAGGACTTGTGCTTCTAAATTATTAGGGTTTGCGCGAGTAGCCTCACTGAACAGACTATTGGCATCATGGAAGTTATCTAATAACCAACTAGCAAGCGCTACCATGGCAACATCTTCCGAAGCGAAAACCAAACCATTGTTGTAGCGTTGAACCGCTAGATTCAGAACTTCCTCTGCTTCACTTTTTCTTCCTAGAAATTTTAAAAGGCTTCCATGTTGAACAAGTGTTCTGACAGGAGGCTCTAGTTGACCATCTACAACGGCGGATAGAATCGCGAGCGCTTCTTCGGATTTTCCAATAGAGCGTTTTACCTCAGCCAATTGCGTACTCAACAGAGGAAAACTTACATAATCCTCGTCTTCAATCTCCTGTTGTACTAGGTTAGCAGCATCGACGGAATTACCCATCATAAAGAGGGCTCGACTTGCACCAACTATCCCTTCATTACGATCGAGCCCATCAGCCATCTGGAAGATGTCAGCCGCCGCCGCGTAGGAACCATTGAGCATGAGTTGTTCTCCTTCAAACAGAGGAGATTCACCGGGTCCTGACTGCAACTCTTGTGAGTAGACGGACGTACTTATAACCGGCCCAAGAACTAGACTGAACAATGCAAATTTTCTAAGGTTAACGCTGGGTTTATTCATTTGTTTGTCCATTAGTCAAATTTGTCTCAAACTGATCATTACGATCGTGGATTACTTTCTCAAATTGCCCAGTAGCAATCGCAAGTTCGACCAGTAGTGATTCCATTTCTTGCCAATAATCAGGCTCCAAGAAGTCTTGTTTACGTCCGCGTAAAATGAAAATATCTCGCTCCAACTCCTGCATGTGAAATTTTAATTCCCTTGCTTGCGAATTAAGTCCTGAAACCTCGTCTACCGCAGAGTCAATATAAGCTATCTCTGCAAGCCTGCCGTCAGCAGTATCGACGACTGGATTAAGCGAAAATAAAGCATCTCCATTATCGTCTAGTCCAGCATGCTCTGAAGCTAACCTACCTTGTTCTTCATACCACGCTTCCACGTTACTTTTCGCATACTCAAATGCCTCCAACATGGAAACCCGATTATTTTTATCCCTATCCCCATTCCGGTTATCTAGCGCCTCAATAAAGTATCTGGAAAAGATCGGGTCATATCGTTCCGATGGTGATCTAGTAGAAGAAATAATAACCCTACCCTCTCCCGATAGAGAAGTCGAAAATCCATAACTTGCACTTGTGGTATTTACAATAACGATATCCTGGTCGTTAAATAGATCTAACATCCCCGCGAATTCGGAACCAGTAATGTCTGGTCCCACTATATTAAACTTTGCTTCCTCCTCAGCACCTGACCCATGCCCGATCAAATAAATAGTGATTTGGTCGCCAGTATTTGCTCTAGAAGCAAGCGCCGAAAGTTCTTCCTCGATTCCTTCTCGATCGCAAGCACCATCAATGCGCTCGCCCCCAAGCGACTCGGTCTTACCTTTATCATAGAGTAAAGTAATAGAGTCTGACGTATAGCCATAGTCTCTCGCTAAAATATCGTGAAGCGAAAAAGCCCACTGTCTGAATCGAGTTTGATTTACCTCACCAACAGTTGGACCCACCATGATCACCGCATATTTCCCAGTATCTGGACTATCAAGAAAATACTCAGTGGCTTCATCCAAGACCGGTGTTTGCGCGTTAACAATAGTTATAAAAATAAGTGAGGTCAAAACTAGCACCAACTTATTTGACGCTACACCGGACAATCTTGCTGGCACAAATCCTTCTATTTCTTTCTTTAATCTATGCATTAGGATAGTCCTTTCAATCTGCGTGAAGCCCAATCGACACTGAGTAGCGAAATCAGGAGCGCAAGTAGCCAAGGTTTATCCCAGAGATCAATCTGTACCTCTCTAGAATAAGCATTAGGAGTGAACTCAACACTCTCTGTCAATCCGTCCACTTCCGATAAGTTAAAATAGCTTCCACCACTCGCTCCGGCGATTCGTCCCAACAAACCAGCGTCCATCCCGGCATCATTAAATTCTCGTAAAGATGGTGTCACGACAAATGCAGCTCGCTTCTCGGAACTTTCCACTTCTGCATCTGCAGCGGCACTCGCAACATCTACGAGTAGGTTAAAGACCCCTTCCTCTTCAACTATAAAATTGGCCCGATAAACACCTTCTTCTTCAATATCCCATTCCATAGGCATATCCGTAACTTCATCATCTGGCGTTGTAGTCTGCATCCATAATGTAGCATCATTATCTGGCTCATATTGATCGTTAAGCGCTACCACTGTCACATTAACTTCATCTCCCACGTTATAGAACTCACGATCAAATTCTATGTTTATTCTTTCAGGAGATGAAGAAGTTAACCAACGAAGTATCTGGCGCCAAAGTATTTCATGTGATTGATCATCAGAGGGCAGCATCATTTGCCACCTCCAAGTACTAGCTGTATTGACAGACATACTTCTTCCACTTCCATAGCGTTGTTGAGCTATGATCGGCAGTAATTGATTTTGGTACTGCAGCACGGGATGTTCCATTAGAACCGTTGCTCCTGGCTTGATTCTTCCGGTCACAAATACGCCTTGAAGCTCTGGCAATAGCCTCCATAAATCAGCATTCTCATTATCCTCTCCAGATAGACGCAAAATAGGCGAGAACTCTCCATTACCCGTCAACCTCGGATAGAAAAGTTCGCCCGTAGGGTGGTCGCCACGTCTTATACCACCGCGCAAATGCCCAGGGAGAAAATTTTCTTCGATTAAAGTCAAAGGAAGAATGTCAGCAACCGGTGTACCAATAAATTCTTCGTCAACCATGCCGCTCATCAAAAACCCGCCTCCGCGTTCCGCAACAAAATCATCTATCATCTGTAGCTGATCAGTNTTGAAGAAATTTTCCTCGATATCACCCAAAATTATTGCCTCATATCGATAGAGNTCTTCTTTAGTCGATGGAAANCCTCTACTTAACTCAGTCGCAGAATCAATACCCTGACGATAATATTTCTCTGGTCCCGTCTGTAGATACGTTGCTAAACGGAGTGANTTATCACTTTGAATTGCTCGCCTTATAAATTTGTATTCATTACGTGGATGCCCTTCAACATATAAGATATCAAGGGCCGCTTTCTCGCTATTATCAACAAGAAAGCTATAGTTATTATTCTGCTCAATGATTTCGCCNGGCTGGAATTCCACTTGCAAGTCATAGACGATTAACTCNGGTCTTTCTGGNCTAACTTCTAACTCATAACGACGCGTAGNTCCCGCAACNCCCAACGTTACTATTTCAGAAGCAACAACCTCCTCGCCGTCCCTCACAGAAATTTCTATTTCCTGTCCTTCANACCCCTGATGGGCAATCCCTGCTTGAACCGTGAAAACTGAACCCTCTAGAACAGTCTTTGCGCTGCTAACATCAACAATTCCTATATCCTGAGGGATAAATTCCTGACCAACCCCAACCGTGAATATGGGGATTTGTCGAGCACCCAAATCTTGGGCTGTTACCAATGGGTCTGCATCGCTGCTATTGTCAGCACCGTCACTAAAAAGAACCAAACCACCTAACCTCAAACCGCTAAGCTGATCATCTACATAATTGAGCGCTTGATCAATTGATGAGGCNGTCCCACCTTCAATCAAATCACCGGCCCCTGCGATACGCTGGGTCTCCTTATCAAATCGAAAAGTCCTGATCTGGAAAGATTCCGATAATTCTTCTATTAAACCTCCTTCAAACAAGAAATCTTCAATCCCNGAAGCCCTTGTCTGCCCGCCATCTAAATCATCAATGGACATACTTTGAGAGTCATCGATTAATATACCCAGATAAGTCTCTTGTGGGGAAGTTTGTATTGTTGTGATCACNGGTCTGAGCAAGCAAAATAATATTAAGACGAGAACACTTCCNCGAGTAGCCACCAAAAACAATTTCCATGGTTGAGAAATAGGCCTCGTGGTCCTNAGGTAAGTTAGCCACACGGACANAAATATTACAAAAACCAATACACCAAATAACCATGGACTAATACCGAGAGCAAAGCTAAAAGTGCCTTCTTCTAATGCATTAAAGATAGTAGGTTCTGTGTATTGCATCTTTACTGAGTTGGGCTCTCAGACTCCTGATTCTCTGACAATACACGGTAGTACTCTTGAACCAACTCGCGATATTCNTCGGGTATATCTTCTTCNGTGACTGCGTACAGCTTTTTATTAATCGCATCGAGTTCNGCTTGTGCTCGTAAAGCTCCCTCNAGTTCAATAATAGGCTGCAGTAACTCACGAAATAGCTCGGGCTGATTAAGAAAATCTTCTATACCTTGCTGAGTTAAGATTTGCCGAATTGAGCGGGCATTTCCCCAGGGTAAATTACTGCCGTCTGTCGTTACTCGACCTCCAAGTCCTGAGCGCTCTTGGGCTCCTGTCCTAGCACCACCTATTTGCTGACGGCCTTCCGAACTAGCTTGAGCGTTCGATCCCTGTTGCTGCTGACCTGCTTGACGACCTCCANGCTGCTGACCACCNGATTGNTGTTGTTGCAATTGCTGTTGAAGGTTCTGGGCGAGCTGTTGGGAATTTTGTAACTGCTGTCGCATTTCCCGAATTGAGGGCACACCATCTCCATCCTGCTGCTCTCCATAGGTTAGAGCTTGCTGCTGCAAACTTTCGATCTGCTCCCTTAGGTTTTCTGCGTTCTGCGCCGCCTGAGCGATCTGATCTGAGGGTGAGTTATTATTTGNGGGGTTCAAAGCCGCNAGTGATTGGGCAAATTCGTCAATTTGACCCTCAAGTTCTTGTTCTATATCTACGGATAGATTAACCATACCGTTTCGGAGAACACGGTTGCTTGTCTGCATTTCTTCCCTAATCGGCCTCAAATCTCTTGAAGCTTGCTGTGCTTGAGACATNAATCTCTGGTCCTCACTGCTACCTCGGGCAATTACCGCTCGTAACATATCCTCAATTTCTTCTAGATCACGTTGTTGCTGTTGCTGCATTTCAACAAGTTCTTGTAGGTCATCAGAATTTCTAACAGATTGTCGAGTTTGCCCTAAGCCCTGCTGTCGAGTTGCACTATCCAAAGCATCTTGCAATTGCCTTTGTTGTTGAAGTAACTGCTGTCCACGCTGGCCTAGATTCTGAGCCAACTGATTGACAGAGCGATCGCTCTCTTGACTCATTTCTCGTTGACTCTCTCTGAGATTTTCGAGCGCCTTTTGGCTGCGCGCTGCTGCTATCGACGCAGATTCGCTTTCGGCTGCCTCTTGCATCTGTTGAGCGGCTCTCTCGAGGGATGATTGAGATTGCTGTTGTTGTCCTCCACTAGCATTTGTTCCGCCGCTTGATGACGATTGTGCTTGAGATTGCTGACCCGACTGCTGTTGTGACTGCGAGCCTTGTTGGGAAGACATTTGCCTTGCTAATTGAGCCACTTCTTGACTAAGTTGCTCTTGCTGTCTCATCAACCTCTCTAATTCACGACGACGCTGTTCCTCTGTCATCTGATCTTCGCGACGAGCAAGATTTCTCTGAGCCCTAGTCAACCCTTCTTGGCGACGAGATAATTCCTCAAGTTTATTAGCTTCCTCCTGTTGTTGCGGAGAGCCTCCTCCACTATTTGGCGTCTCATAGCGATTTTCCAACTGCCCCATTTCCATTTCAAATAGCTCTCGTAAATCTTCTCTTTCCTGACGTGCGCCGCCACCTCCGCCGCCTCCACCTTGCTGCATACTTATGTCCGTTCGATTTATGCTAGCTTCGGCTTTCAAAATATGTTGC